>NZ_JBFAQK010000005.1:0-218918 GCF_040677245.1 Streptomyces kurssanovii | reverse complement strand
CGTTCCCATTGCTCACGCGTCAGCGCGTACTCGACGTCCCCCAGCTCGGAGCCCTCGATCTGCTCCGGCCACTCCTCGAAGAAGGTGCGGACGAATCTTCGTTCTTTGCTCTCCGGTGCCCTGTCGGGCCCGGAGGGTTGCCCTTAGGTCAGCCGGACACCGTGCTGCCGAGCGAGGCGTGCGCCTGCTGGAGCGGGGTGAGCACGCTCACGGGCGCTGCCTGGACGTGTGACCGGCAGGTGAAGCCGAGCCCCGTCATCGCCCGGACGACCTCGCCCGCGCTGAAGTCACGGCGGTCCTGCCGGGTGATGACCGCGCCCACCTGCTTGACGGGGTACTGACGGCGGCCGATGACCACGAAGTCACCGGTGATCGGCTCGGGCTTGACGCCCTTCATCGATTCCAGCACGCCACTCTTGGTCAGATCGAAGGGGAAGCGAGCGATGACGCAGCGCATGAGACCTCACAGGGAGAAGTGGGGAGGCGGAAGGGGAGTCCGCAAGGGGTGTTCAACGGGAGAGAGCGGCGACATCGCTCAGTCGCACCGTATCCGTGCGGACGGCGCTGTCGCGTACGGCGACGAGCTGCGCCAGGGTGACGGATCCGGTGCACTGGTCGTCCGCGTCGCAGATGAGCAGATGCCCGGCGCGGGCGCCGGCCATCACGGACAGCGCCACCTCCACGGTCATGTCGCCCCAGACCTTCACGGTCGTGTCGCCACGGACCTGCGGTCCGGCCGCCGCCACGAGGCCGGCCGCCGTCCTGCTGCCGGACGTCGTGCCGACCGGACGGAGCTTCAGCTGAACCGGTGCCAAGAGTGCCTCCTGCGACGATGGGTAAGGACCTTGATCGATGCCGTCCTGGCCGGCTCAGGCCGCCGTGCCGACGGCCGGCTGCCGTCGGGGAGCGCGGCGCGGCGCCTGCGACGAGCGGCTGCGCCGGGCTCGGGAGCCGGCGCTGCGCGCGGGGCGCTCGGTCACCGGTGCGGTGATGACGACCGGCGTGCCGGACGGGGCCTGAGCGCCGGTGATGCGGTTCAACTCGGACCCGCCCGACCTGACCTGAGTGGTCATCGGTCGGACACCGGCGTGCGACAGGAGGCGTGCCATGTCGCGGCGCTGGTTCGGGGTCACCAGGGTGACGACGCTGCCGGACTCGCCGGCCCGGGCGGTACGACCGCCGCGGTGCAGGTAGTCCTTGGGGTCGGTCGGCGGGTCGACGTTGACGACGAGGTCGAGGTTGTCGACGTGGATGCCGCGGGCGGCGACGTTCGTGGCGACGAGGACGGTGACATGCCCGGTCTTGAACTGCGCCAGCGTGCGGTTCCGCTGCGGCTGGGACTTGCCGCCGTGCAGTCCCGCGGCCCGTACGCCGCAGCTGAGCAGGTCCTTCGTCAGCCGGTCCACCGCGTGCTTGGTGTCCAGGAACATGATCACCCTGCCGTCGCGGGCGGCGATCTCCGTCGTGGTGGCCTGCTTGTCGGCGCTGTCGACGTGCAGCACGTGGTGCTCCATCGTCGTGACGGCGCCGGCCGACGGGTCGACGGAGTGCACGACCGGATCGTTCAGGTAACGGCGGACCAGCAGGTCGACGTTGCGGTCGAGGGTGGCGGAGAACAGCATCCGCTGACCGTCCGGGCGGACCTGGTCGAGAAGGGCGGTGACCTGGGGCATGAAGCCCATGTCGGCCATCTGGTCGGCCTCGTCGAGGACGGTGACGGCGACCTGGTCGAGTCGGCAGTCGCCGCGCTGGATCAGGTCCTTCAGCCGTCCGGGCGTCGCCACGACGACCTCGGCGCCGCTGCGCAGCGCACCGGCCTGCCTGCCGATCGACATCCCGCCGACGACCGTGGCCATCCGCAGCTTCAGCGACCGGGCGTAGGGGGTGAGCGCGTCGGTGACCTGCTGGGCCAGCTCGCGGGTCGGGACGAGGACCAGCGCGAGCGGAAGGCGCGGCTCGGCGCGCTTCCCGGCGGTACCGGCCAGCATGGCCAGGCCGAAGGCGAGGGTCTTGCCGGAGCCGGTGCGGCCGCGGCCGAGCACGTCACGGCCGGCGAGGGTGTTGGGGAGCGTCGCGCCCTGGATGGGGAACGGCACGGTGACGCCCTGGGAAGCCAGCGCCGCGAGCAGCTGCTCGGGCATGTCGAGGTCGGCGAACCGCTCGACGGCGGGCAGGGCGGGGGTCACGGTGACGGGGAGGGCGAACTCGCCCTGTGCCGCGGCGGGCCGGCGGCCGTAACCACCGGAGCGGCCACCTCCACCGGACCGGCCGGAACCACCCGAGCGGGTGGGGGCCGGCGAACCGAAACGGCTGCCGCGGCCGGAGCCACCGCCGCTACGGGTGCGGGAATAACGGTCATCGGTACGTGTGCGGTTCATACGGAACCTTCCTCGATGTGGCACGTATCAAGGAATTACCGCAGCAGAAGAGCAGCACGGAGAATCGCGAGAACGAGCCAGGCAGAAAGCGAAAACGAAAGCGAATCGGGCCGCTCGTGAGAAACCCCGGCAGGTCACCGGGCGGGCAGATCGATTCGGACGTCAAGGCCGGAATGAGTCCCTGCCGAATATTCGTCCGGAGGCGGGAGGGACATCCGCCACGCGAGAGAAGTCGCGATCTCCGGAGAGGGGCCGCGGCACGTCGGGCCGCGGTGTCGGGGCAGAGCCCCGCAACTGCAACGAGCCGGGACCCGCACCCCAAGGTGCGGGCCCCGGCTCGATCACGCCAAGCGTCAGGCCGGAACGATGTTCTCGGCGGTCGGGCCCTTCTGGCCCTGCGCGATGTCGAAGTTCACCTTCTGGCCTTCCAGCAGCTCACGGAAGCCCTGGGCGGCGATGTTCGAGTAGTGGGCGAACACGTCAGGGCCGCCACCGTCCTGCTCGATGAAGCCGAAGCCCTTTTCCGCGTTGAACCACTTCACGACGCCAGATGCCATGTCAAATCTCCTTCAGGGGCAGTACCCGGAGTCCACACCGTGCGGTCTCCGTGTCGCCGCAATGATCACCCCGTCCGGAAATGACCGGATACACAAAAGCGCTCACAACGACCTGAGGGGCCGCCGGGGCACTTGGATTTTTCGGGAACCACAACTGCAACTGATAACGACAGTAGCACGGTGAGATCGACCCCGCGCTGCAAGTAATTCTTTTCCGCCTGTTGCACGAGATACCCTCACCGCGCGTTGCGCTGATTTCTCACTCGGCGGTCACAGATATTCGCTCGCCCCGGACTGATCTCTGTGCCGGACGACGGCCGTCCACCTCACCGCGTGAGGGCGCCCGCCCCGGCGGGGGCCCGGATCCTGGCCGTCGCGCCCCGGCGGCGAACGGGCGAACCGCCCCGCCCGGCACCCGGCCGGTCCCGGCCCAGGTCACGTGTCGCAGATCACCGAGGAGCGGCGGTCCCCGCAGTGACGCAGGCCATCGTCTGCGTCCGCGATCTCTGGGAAGGTCTCCGATACGGTGACGAGCGCTTCGGGCCCAAGGCCCCCCGGCACATCGTCGCCGCCCACATGACCACCGGATGCCGGCACCGGCGTCCCGTGCGACATCGCCCGTCCTGAGGCCGCCCGGCCCGCGACACGACTGGGGAGTTTGATGTTCGGCAAGGTATTGGTCGCCAACCGCGGCGAGATCGCGATCCGCGCGTTCCGCGCAGCGTTCGAGCTCGGAATCTCCACAGTGGCGGTGTTCCCCTACGAGGACCGCAACTCCCTACACCGGGCCAAGGCCGACGAGGCGTACCAGATCGGTGAGCCCGGCCACCCCGTGCGGGCCTACCTCTCCGTGGACGAGGTGATCAAGGCGGCCCGGAAGGCCGGGGCCGACGCCATCTACCCGGGCTACGGCTTCCTGTCGGAGAACCCCGATCTCGCCGCCGCGTGCGCCGAGGCCGGTATCGCCTTCGTCGGACCGCCTGCGTCGGTACTGCACCTGACCGGGAACAAGTCCCGGGCGGTCGCGGCCGCACGGGAGGCGGGCGTACCGGTGCTGAAGTCCTCCGAACCGTCCGAGGACGTCGACGCGCTCGTCGCCGCCTCCGAGGACATCGGCTTCCCCGTCTTCGTCAAGGCCGTCGCGGGCGGCGGCGGACGCGGCATGCGCCGGGTCGCCGAGCCCGGGGAACTGCGCGAGGCCATCGACGCGGCCATGCGCGAGGCACGCTCCGCCTTCGGTGACGCGACGGTCTTCCTGGAGCAGGCGGTGGTCAACCCCCGCCACATCGAGGTGCAGATCCTCGCCGACGCCGAGGGCAATGTCGTCCACCTCTACGAGCGGGACTGCTCGGTGCAGCGCCGCCACCAGAAGGTCGTCGAGATCGCGCCCGCGCCGAACCTCGACCCGGAACTGCGGGCGCGGATCTGCGCCGACGCCGTCGCCTTCGCACGCCACATCGGCTATGTGAACGCGGGCACCGTCGAATTCCTCGTCGACGAGCGCGGCAACCATGTCTTCATCGAGATGAACCCGCGCATCCAGGTCGAGCACACCGTCACCGAACAGGTCACCGGACGCGACCTCGTCATCGGACAGCTGCGCATCGCCGCCGGCATGACGCTGCCCGAACTGCGCCTCACACAGGACGACATCGTCCTCAACGGCTCCGCCCTGCAGTGCCGCATCACCACCGAGGACCCGGCCAACGGCTTCCGGCCGGACACGGGCACCATCTCCGCCTACCGCTCCCCCGGCGGGCCCGGTGTCCGGCTCGACGGCGGCACCGTCCACACCGGCGCCGAGGTCTCCGCCCACTTCGACTCGATGCTCGTCAAGCTCACCTGCCACGGGCACGACTTCGCCAACGCGGCCCGCCGCGCGCGCCGTGCCATCGCCGAGTTCCGCATCCGCGGCGTGGCCACCAACCTGCCCTTCCTGGGCGCCGTGCTGGACCACCCCGCGTTCCGGGCCGGCCGCATCACCACCAGCTTCATCGACGAACACCCGGAGCTGATGCGGGCGCGTCCGTCGGCCGACCGCGGCAGCCGCATGCTCAGCTACCTCGCCGAGATCACCGTCAACCAGCCGTACGGTCCGCGCCCCGACGTCATCGACCCGGCGGACAAGCTGCCCGCCGTGCCGCTCGGAGAGCCGCCCGCCGGGTCGCGCCAGCGCCTCGCCGCCCTAGGGCCGGAGGCGTTCGCCGCCGAACTGCGTGCCCAGTCGGCCGTCGCCGTCACCGACACGACGTTCCGCGACGCCCACCAGTCGCTGCTGGCGACGCGGGTCCGGACCCGCGACCTGCTGGCCGTCGCACCGCACGTCGCCCGCAGCGCACCGCAGCTGCTGAGTCTCGAATGCTGGGGAGGCGCCACCTACGACGTGGCGCTGCGTTTCCTCGCAGAGGACCCGTGGGAGCGGCTGGCCAAGATCCGGGAGGCCGTGCCCAACATCTGCACCCAGATGCTGCTGCGCGGACGCAACACCGTCGGCTACACGCCCTATCCCACCGAGGTCACCGAGGCGTTCGTCGCCGAGGCCGCGAAGACCGGGATGGACATCTTCCGGATCTTCGACGCCCTCAACGACGTGTCCCAGATGCGCCCGGCCATCGACGCCGTACGTGCCACCGGCACCTCGGTCGCCGAGGTCGCCCTCTGCTACACCGCCGACCTCTCCGACCCCCGCGAGAGCCTCTACACGCTGGACTACTACCTGCGTCTCGCCGAGCAGATCGTGGACGCGGGCGCCCATGTCCTCGCCATCAAGGACATGGCCGGGCTGCTGCGCCCGCCCGCTGCCCGCACCCTCGTCACCGCGCTGCGCGAACGGTTCGACCTGCCCGTGCACCTGCACACCCACGACACGGCGGGCGGGCAGCTCGGCACCCTGATCGCCGCCATCGACGCGGGAGTCGACGCCGTCGACGCCGCGGTCGCCTCCATGGCCGGCACCACCAGCCAGCCTCCGCTGTCCGCGCTGGTCGCCGCCACCGACCATACGGAGCGTGCGACCGGCCTGTCCCTCCAGGCCGTCGGCGACCTGGAGCCCTACTGGGAGGCGACCCGCAAGGTGTACGCCCCCTTCGAGTCCGGTCTCGCCTCGCCCACCGGCCGGATCTACCACCACGAGATCCCCGGCGGGCAGCTGTCCAACCTGCGTCAGCAGGCCATCGCCCTCGGACTGGGCGACCGCTTCGAACTCATCGAGGACTGCTACGCCGCGGCCGACCGCATGCTCGGCCGGCTGGTGAAGGTGACGCCGTCGTCGAAGGTGGTCGGCGACCTGGCGCTGCACCTGGTGGGCGCCGGGGTCTCGGCGTCGGACTTCGAGTCCGACCCGGGCAAGTTCGACGTACCGGACTCGGTGATCGGCTTCCTGCGCGGTGAGCTGGGCGACCCGCCCGGCGGCTGGCCGGAGCCGTTCCGCACCCGCGCGCTCCAGGGCCGCCCGGCGAAGGCCGAGACGCCGCAGCTGTCGGACGAGGACCGCGAGGGCCTGGCGCGGTCGCCGCGCGCGACCTTGAACCGGCTGCTCTTCCCCGGCCCCACCAAGGAGTTCAACGCCCACCGCGAGGCGTACGGCGACACCTCCGTCCTGCCGACTCGGGACTTCCTGTACGGACTGGAGACGGAGACCGAGCACACCGTCACACTCGAGCCGGGCGTCACGCTGCTCATCGAACTGGAGGCCGTCTCCGACGCCGACGAGCGCGGCTACCGCAGCGTACTGGCCACGCTCAACGGGCAGTTGCGGCCGGTGTCGGTACGCGACAAGTCCGTCGCCACCGAGGTCAAGGCGGCGGAGAAGGCCGACCGCGGCAACGAGGGCCACGTCGCGGCACCGTTCGCCGGAGTGGTCACGCTCCAGGTGGAGGAGGGCGCGTCGGTGTCGGCCGGCCAGACCGTCGCCACCATCGAGGCGATGAAGATGGAGGCGTCGATCACCGCCCAGGCCTCGGGCACGGTGCGCCGTCTCGCGATCGGCAGGATCCAGCAGGTCGAGGCGGGCGATCTGCTCATCGAGATCGGCTGACCGACCCGTCCGGGACAGAACGGAAGGGCCGGGCCCGGTGCTTCGGCGCCGGGCCCGGCCCTTCTCCCGTCCCTCGTGAGGGACAGGGCGGCCGGAACTCGCAGGACGGGTTCACGGCGGACGTCAAGACATCGCAAAGTGTCGGACATACACCCATGATCGATTTTTGCGCGCAGATACCCTACGCCTGTCTTTCTGCGAGATTCACGCGACATGTCTCACCGAGTTCCCTGTGCACAAATCTTCCGATCGGTGGCACCGCGCCCTTCGTGAAGCACACAGATTGGGGCCAGCCCTGTGCCGGACATGAATTCCGCGATGACCGTGGGCGGCCTGGTCGTAGGGCTGGCCGGCGTGCTCCTCACCATCTTCTACGCACGAAAAGCGGAGCGCTTGAACAGCATCCGCAAGCGCCTGGACTGGTCCGACCTGCAGGCCGCGGCCTCCGATCTCTCACAGAAGATCAGGGCGGACTTCACACCGACAGCGGTCGTGACGCCGGGCCTGACGGGAGCCACCTTCGCGAACCTCCTCGTCACGGACCTCCCGAACCAGCCACCCGTCTATGTCGGCATACGGACCTGGAAGGAAGCGGCCCACTCCGCCGGGTACACCTCCGATTCCTTCCGGATCGAGACCAAGAAGTGGATCGTCGAGATCCCCGCATCCGTGTCGGCCCTCATAGAGAGTCAGGGCGACATACTCATCGTCGACGACTTCGCCATGTCCGGTGATTTCCTGGAGATGCTGAGGACAGAACTGGTCGCAGCGGGGTTCCAGAAGGAACAGATCCACTCGTGCTCGCTCGCGGTGACCAAGGTGGCCATCAAGAATCACAAGGCCCCTGACTACTACTGGTGGATCGCCGACGACGACGACTTTTACTTCCCCTGGGGGAAAGCACGATGACCCGGAGCGAAGATTTCTTCGCCATCTGCGAAGAGGTGGTCAGGACCGTGGAGAGCGAGGCCTCGCGTGTCCCTGACTACAGCACCTGCCACAGGAATCCACGGCAGGTTCAGACGAAGACGTCCATCGGCGACGTGATCACCCAGCTCGACCGGACCATAGAGACCAGCCTCATCGAACGCCTGACGGACATCCTTCCCGGTTCCCAGGTGATCGGCGAAGAGTCGGGCAAGCACGGCGAAGGGCTGCTGAACTGGGTCATCGACCCCATCGACGGATCGACGAACGTCCTGCACGGCATGCCGCACGCGGCCGTTTCCGTCGCCCTGTGCGAAGGGGCGATCCCCAGGGTCGGCGTGGTGCACAACCCCTTCACCGGAGAGAGCTACTACGCGGTGGCCGGTGCGGGCGCGTTCTCGCGCACCCGGCAGGGGGACGCCTCGCACAAACCCGTCGAGGTGTCACCGAACACACAACTGGAGCAGTCCCTGCTCGGGTTCGGGCTCCCCTACGACCGGAGCAAAGCACCCAGGATCTTCTCCGTCGCGGAACGCGCCTTCGCCCGGTGCCAGGACCTGAGGCGACGCGGCAGCGCCGCGCTGGACCTGGTCTCCGTCGCCACCGGGGAGCTCGACGGCTACTTCGAGTTGGATCTGCGCGTGTGGGACGTCGCCGCCGCCGGTCTCATCCTCCAGGAAGCGGGCGGCGCCCTCAGCTCCTGGGACGGCGCGGCCCTCCAATGGGATTCTCCGGAGAGAAAACTGGACGTTCTCGCGACCAACGGCGCGATCCACAACGCCATGCGGGGTTTCCTGCGGGAGTGACGGGGGCCGAAGTCACACTGCGAAGCGGGGGAATGATTGTGTCAGCGCGCATCAGCATCGTGGTCCCGACCTCTTTCCGCACGGACAAGGTGCGGAAGTCCGTCCGGTCGGTGCTCGCCCAGTCCATGCCCGACCTGGAACTGATCGTGGTGAACAACGGGCAGCCGCCGGCTGTCGCGTCGTCCATCCTGGGCGACATCACCGATGCTCGTCTACGCGTCGTCACCCTCCACCGGAACTCCTTCTTCTGTGCTCCCGTGAACCACGGCGTGTCGGTTTCCTCCGCGCCCTATGTGGCCACGCTGAACGACGACGCCTGGCTGGCCGGCGATTGGGCCGAGAACGTCCTTTCCACGTTCGAGAGAAACCCTGACGCAGGGTCCGTCGCCTCGCTGATCATCCAGGCGAACGACCCGACGCTGATCGACTCGGCAGGCAGCCACGTCGACCTCTGGGGGCGTGCGTCCAATCTCCTGTGGGGCGCACCACTGGCGTCCACCCCCGGCAGCCCGTCACCGGTCTTCTCCGTGTCGAGTTGCTGTGCGGCCTATCGCCGCGCGTCATGGGACGCGGCCGGCGGACTGGACGAGGACTTCACCGCGTACCTGGAGGACGTCGACCTGGGCTTCCGGATGCAGCTGATGGGTATGACCTGCCTTTTCGAGCCGGGCTGCCGCGCGTACCACTACGGCTCGGGCACGCCTACGCCGTCGGCCTACAAGGCGTTCCTCATAGAGCGCAACCACGTGTGGAACGTGGTCAAGAACTTCCCGAGCGCCTTACTGAGGCGGCGTGCACTGCCGATCATGAAGGCCCACTCCCGTCCTGTGGTCCTGCAGAACGGGAGTTCACTGGGTTCGTTCCTGTCCGGCAAAGCGGCAGCGGCCGTGCTGTCCCGGAGAATGCTGCGGAAACGGGAGACCGTCCAGCGGTCCCGGCGCATTTCCGTGTCGGCTCTGGAGGCCCTTCTGATGCCGACCGCGCCTCCGGTCTGCAAGCTCTGATCGCCGGGAAGCGGGACGGGAGCGCCGCGCGGTCAGCGCCCGTGGGCGACCCCGTAGGCGCGGGCGAGTGCGCCCACCGTGGTGGCCATCGCCTCGCGGAGTCCGGCCGGCGCGACGACCTCGACGTCCGTGCCGAGACGTAGCAGCTCGCCGCACGCGTGCTCGGTGCTCTCGGTCGGTACGACCGCCTCGATCCATCCCTCGTCGTCCGCGGCGGTCGCGGTGGAGTCGACCGCCTGCACCACCTCCGGCGGGACGTTGTCGGGCAGGCGCCGGCGTCCCCGCGGGGACAGACGGATGGTTGCCGTGCCGGTGTAGCGGCGGGCCTCGAAGTCGGCGAGGTAGGCGGCCCAGTACGTGGCCAGGTCGAAGCCCTCGGGCCGGTCGAACCGCTCGTCGCTCAGCGCCGCGTCGAGGACCTGGGTGACCCGATAGGTCGCGATCCGACTCCGCCCGGCGGCCACGAGGTACCAGACGCCGGACTTGAGGACCAGGCCGTAGGGGCGCAGGCGGCGATCCACCTCCTGCGGCGCGCGCCATCGCCGGTAGCGCACGTCCACCGCACGCCGGGTGAGCACCGCGTCGACGAACAGGGGCAGATGCGGCGTCCGTTCGGGCTCCCGGTACCAGCCGGGAGCGTCGAGGTGGAACACCGCCGCGGTCCGCGACGCCTCCTCCCGCAGTCCCGCCGGAAGCGCGGCCAGCAGCTTCAGCCGGACTGTCGTCATCTCCGCCGCGAGCCCCAGGTCGGCGGCCGGGCCGGGCAGTCCGGCGAAGAACAGCGCGCGTGCCTCGCCCTCGCTCATCCCGGTGAGACGGGTGCGATAGCCGTCCAGCAGTTGGTATCCGCCCCCGGGGCCGGGCTCCGCGTAGACCGGGACCCCGGCGGCCTGGAGCCGGGCCAGGTCGCGGTAGGCGGTCCGTACGGACACTCCCAGGTCGCCGGCGATCGCGCGCGCGGACATGCGCCCACGGGATTGCAGCAACAGCAGTACCGACAGCAGTCGTCCGGCAGACATGGAGGCATTCTCCTCGGAAACACTGACAGCCCCTGGCACACGGCATGCCTACCGTCGGTCCTGCCCGGCTCCGACCGGAGGACGGGCCGCGACTCCGTACCCGGAGATCGAAGCGAACAGGAGTTCCGCCGTGCTTGCCACCGATCCCATCGACCCCGCCGACCCCGCCGAATCCGCCGAATCCGCCGCTCCGACGGGTCCCGCCGGCGCCGTCGGTCCCACCGAATCCGCCGGTCCCACCGATCCCGCCGACGCCGTCGGCCGTCCCGCCGTGCTCGAGCTTCGCCGGTACACCCTGCGTCCCGGCCGGCGCGAGGAGCTCATCGAACTGTTCGACCGGGAGTTCGTCGAGACCCAGGAGGAGACCGGGATGGCCGTGCTCGGCCAGTTCCGGGATCTCGACGATCCGGATCGCTTCGTCTGGCTGCGAGGGTTCCGGGACATGGCGGCACGACACCGCGCGCTGACGGCCTTCTACGGCGGCCCCGTCTGGGCCGAGCACGGTCCGCGGGCGAACGCCACGATGGTCGACTCGGACGACGTCCACCTGCTGCGCCCGCTGTCGGCCGGCACCGGCTTCACCGTCTCGTCGTCCCGGCGGCCCCCGGCCGGCGCTCCGGCACCGGACCGATTCGTGACCGCCACCGTGTGGTCCTTCCCTCCGGGACGAGACGACGGCCTCGCACTCGTCCGGGACGGTCTCCTCCCCGTGCTCCACGGGACGGGACCCGCGCCACTCGCCGTCCTGACCACCGAGACGGCGCGCAACACGTTCCCCGCGCTGCCCGTCCACACGGGGACGAACGTCGCCGCGGTCTTCTCCTCGTATCCCGACGAGAGTGCGTATCGCCGGCATCTCGCCGCCGTACGGGCCCTTCCCAGCGCGCGGGACGAGATCCTGCCGGGCATCGAGCGGGAACAGACCGCGGCTCCCCGAACTCTGCGGCTGGCACCCACCGGCCGCTCGCTCATCTCCTGACCTGCACCGACGCCTCGGGAGCGAGGGTTGCCCACCGGGCGGCCCGTACCAGGGCGACGTCAAGACCGGTGATTTGCACGATGCCCGCGGGTGCGGTGTGCGGCGAAACTCCCCTGGAGTTCTCCGTCCCCTTCTCCACGGAGGTTGCACGATGTCCGGTCCGCTCACTCTGCTCACGCTTTGCCTGGCGAGAAGTCGCCGGCGATTATCACGCAGGCGACGCATACGTTCGCGACGCGTCGGGGCGCTGTACGGCGTCCTGGTGCTGTCGATCACCGCCACGGCCTTCGTGCCCGCCGCCGCCACGGCGGCCGAAGGACCGACCGTCACCACGCGGTACGGGCAGGTGCGAGGGAAGGCGGGCGAGACCGCGAACTCCTACCTCGGCATCCCGTACGCCGCACCGCCGGTCGGGTCCCAGCGGTGGAAGCCGCCGGCCGCGCCCGAGCGCTGGCCGGGCGTGCGGGACGCCACCGCGCCCGGCAACCCCTGTATGCAGGCTGCCGGGTCCAGCCCCTGGGGGGATCTCGCGGGGCCCGGCACGCCCAGCGAGGACTGCCTGTACCTGAACGTCCACACGCCCGCGCAACGGTCGCTCCAGAAGCGGCCGGTGATGGTGTGGATCCACGGCGGCGGCTTCACGGTCGGCTCCGGGACGTTCTACGACGGCAGCAAACTGGCGGCCAAGGGCGACGTCGTCAACGTCACCTTCAACTACCGGCTCGGCGCGTTCGGTTACCTGGCCCACCCCGGACTGGCCGAGGAGTCGTCGCACGGGTTGTCCGGCAACTACGGTCTGCTCGACCAGCAGGCCGCCCTGCGCTGGGTGCAGGAGAACATCGCGGCCTTCGGCGGCGACCCCGACAACGTCACGGTCTTCGGCGAGTCGGCGGGCGGCGGCAGCGTCTGCCAGAACCTGGTCTCGCCCCGCGCGATCGGCCTGTTCGACCGGGCCGTCGCCCAGTCGGGCTGCGGGTTCCCGCTGCCCGCCCAGGAGTCGCAGCAGAAGAACGGCACGGCCTGGGCGGACTCCCTCGGCTGCGCCGACGTGGCCTGCCTGCGCACGACGCCCGCCGCCGAGGTGCTCAGGGCCTCGCTGAGCCCCACCGCCCGCTGGACGCCCAACGTCGACGGCAAGGTCCTGCCGCTCCAGGTGCCGGACGCTCTTGAACGCGGCCGGTTCCACCGGGTCCCCGTCCTCCAGGGCACCACCGCCGACGAGGGCCGGCTCACCGTTGCGACGACGTACGACCTGGCCGGCAGGCAACTCACGGCGGCGGGCTACCCGGTCGCGGTCCGGGCGCTCTACGGCGAACGGGCGGACGAGATCCTGGCCCGCTACCCGCTGTCGGACCACGGCACGCCCGCGGAGGCCCTGGGCGCCGTCTTCACGGACTCCCAGTTCGCGTGCCTCCAGTCGCGGACGGCGAGCCTGATGGCCGCGCACACCCGGTCCTACCAGTACGAGTTCGCCGACCGTCACGCCATGGACTATCTGAACCTGCCGATCAGCTTCCCGATCGGCGCTCCGCACGGTTCGGAGATCAGGTACGTCTTCGGCAGCGTCTCCGGTACCCCGGCGCAGAACGCCCTGGCGGACACGATGCTCGGCTACTGGACCAACTTCGCGAAGACCGGCGTCCCGTACGCCGCGGACGCACCGCGCTGGAACGTCTTCCCGAAGGTGCAGACCCTGGCCCCCGAGGCGATCACGGGGAGGACGACCTTCCCCGAGGACCACAAGTGCGACCTGTGGAACCGGCCCGCCTCCTGACCCCTGGGTGACGACCGCTCGTGTGGTGCGACGGCCACGGCCGTCGCACCACTGCTCCGTTCTCCTTCCGCTGCTCGAACGACTCGCGCTGTTCGGGCTACTCGAAGAACTTCAGGCTCCAGCCCGTGTCGGTGTTCGGGCCGGGAACGTTCGCGCGGCTGTAGGTGGTGTTGCCCCACCAGCAGAACGTGCCGGTGTACCAGTACCGGTTCTCCCACGCGTAGGGCGTTCCCTTCGGAACCGCGTGGAACATCAGGGGAAACCTCGGTCCGGCGGGCGGGCTCGTGTCGATGTCACCGTCGAGCAGGACGAAACTGTGGTGGCCGGGGCCGTTGACGTGCAGCGTCGGGTCCCAGCCCCGCATCATCGTGGCCGAGTCGGACCCGAACAGGCAGCCGTTCGACTTGTACCAGTCCCATACGTACGTCGGGTCGCCACCGGCCCGCAGCCGCAGGTCGGCCAGACAGTACTGCTCGCTCCAGCTTCCGTTGGCCGAGTACACGATGTGCAGCCGGCCGTTCGGGTCCTTGATCGCCTCAGGGGCCTCGTTGATGAACGGGTTGCCGACCACCCGCTCCCAGCTCTCCCTCGGCTGCGAGATGACGTGCCGTGCGCCGGTCGGCGTGGTGGGGCTGCTCATCCGGGCGATGTAGAGGTTCTGCTCGACGTTGGTGTCGCCGGCCCAGCCCGACCAGACGAACCAGCGCTGCCCGTCGAAGGTGAACAGCGTCCCGTCGATGGCCCACTTGTCGTCGGGCAGAGCCAGCTTCGTCTCCGCGGTGTATCCGCTGTCGGGGGCGGCGGAGCTGATCACGTACATCCGGTGGGCCGCTCCACGGCCCGCCGCGAAGTAGATGTAGTAGCGGCTGCCGTCCCGCACGATCTCCGGGGCCCAGACCTCTCCGAGATCGCGGGAGTCCGACCAGACCTGCTGGGCGGGGGCCGAGGCCAGACCTGCCGTCGACGGGGCCTGCCGCACGGCGATGCCGCCGCCGGTCGACTGCACCGAGATGTAGGTGCCACCGACCCGCAGGACGCTGGGGTCCGCGGCCCGCAGACCGGTCTGACCGGCTTGGGCAGGCTCGGCGGACGTCAAGGACATCACGGCGGCGAGGACGCCGGCCAGCACGAAGGCCGCCGCGCCGGTAAGACAGCGGGAGAGTCTCATGTACCTGCACTTCCATGCCGGGTCACATCGTGAGAGCGCTCTCGCAGCATCCTGGCGAGTAGTGGACATGTCAATCCCATGGAAGGAAGAAGCGCATCCCCCAAGGGCTTTACATCAGCCTTTCAACGATGTAAAACCCCTGCGAGGGTGCCCCGCCGGGTGACCCCCGGCCGCTCAGTGGAGGCTCCTCAGCGCTGCTCCACCCGTCCGTCGCCCGTTCGGGACGACGTTTCCCCGCACACTCGACAGAGGAGCACTGATGCGTTCGTCGTTACCCTCCTGGCCGTCCTCACGGCCGCCCGCGTGGCCTTCGTCGCGGCCGTCCTCACGGCCGTCCTCGTCGTCCCGGCGGTGGCGCCGCGTGACCGCACTGCTGGCCGCGCCGCTGATGCTGTGCGCGGGCCTGCTGCTGTCAGGCGGCCCGTCACAGGCAGCGAATGCCTCGGCAGCCGCCTGGACACCGAAACCCGCGCCCATGACCACGCCCTGGACGAACCAGGTCCCCGTGGACAAGCCGCTGAACGAGTACCCGCGTCCGCAACTGACCCGCTCCGACTGGCTCAACCTCAACGGGATCTGGGACTTCGCGGTCACCGGCGCGGACGCCGGGCAACCGGCCGTGTTCCCCGAGCAGATCCGGGTGCCCTTCCCCGCGGAGTCGGCCCTCTCCGGGATCCAGCGCAAGGTCACCCAGCACGACAAGCTCTGGTACAAGCGCGCCTTCACCGTGCCGGCCGGCTGGAACGGCCGGCGGGTGCAGCTCAATTTCGGGGCGAGTGACTGGCGTACGACGGTGTGGGTCAACGGCCGGCAGGCGGGAGCGCTCCACAGCGGTGGCTTCGACGCCTTCTCCTACGACATCACACCGCTGCTGAACGGCGGTACGAACACGATCGTCGTCTCCGTCTTCGACCCGACCGAGACCGGGAGCCAGGCGGTCGGCAAGCAGCGCATCCGGGAGACCACTCCCCGGCCCGGCGGCGGCATCTTCTACACCGCCGCCTCGGGCATCTGGCAGACGGTGTGGCTGGAGCCCACGGCTCCGGCTCACATCACCCGGCTCGACATGGTGCCGAACCTCACGAACAACACCCTGAAGGTCACCGTGCACGGTGCGGGCGCCGGTGGTCATCAAGCACGCGTGACCGTCTCCACCGGCGGCGGCACTGTGGGCAGCGCGACCGGCCCGGTCGGCTCCCAGTTCACCGTACCGATACCGAACCCGCGCCTGTGGACCCCGGAGGACCCCTTCCTGTACGACGTGAGGACCGAACTCCTCAGCGGATCCACGGTCGTCGACTCCGTCGGGAGCTACACCGGCATGCGCTCCGTCTCCGTCGGAAACGTGGGTGGCGTGCAGCGCCTGCTCCTCAACGGCAAGTTCGTGTTCCACAACGGCACCCTCGACCAGGGGTACTGGCCCGACGGGATCTACACCGCACCCACCGACGAGGCCCTCCGCTTCGATCTGCAGAAGCACAAGGACCTCGGCTTCAACATGGTCCGCAAGCACATCAAGGTCGAGCCGCAGCGATGGTTCTACTGGGCCGACAGACTCGGACTGCTGGTGTGGCAGGACATGCCCTCCATGGACCTGCGCACCCCGGACACGGCGGCCCGCGTGCAGTGGGAGGCCGAGTACGACCGCGTCATCGACCAGCACCGCAGTTCCCCGTCCCTGGTGATGTGGGTCAACCAGAACGAGGGCTGGGGCCAGTACGACCAGGCCCGTATCGCCGACGAGGTCAAGGCGTACGACCCGTCCCGCCTCGTCGACAACATGAGCGGCGTCAACTGCTGCGGCTCGGTCGACGGCGGCAACGGCGACGTGATCGACCACCACGTCTACGTCGGCCCCGGCGTCACCCGCCCGTCCGGCAACAGGGCCGCCGTCCTGGGCGAGTTCGGCGGGCTCGGCATCCGCGTCGCCGGCCACGAGTGGTACCCGGGCGGTGGCTTCTCCTACGAGAACCAGCCCACTCTCGCGC
This sequence comes from Streptomyces kurssanovii, assembly GCF_040677245.1. NCBI lineage: Bacteria > Bacillati > Actinomycetota > Actinomycetes > Kitasatosporales > Streptomycetaceae > Streptomyces > Streptomyces kurssanovii. The sequence continues at coordinate 202,282 of NZ_JBFAQK010000005.1, read as the reverse complement.
ACCTCAACGACCGGTACATCGGCCTGATCGACGCCATGCGCGAGACTCAGATGCCCCTCGGACTCTCCGCCTCCGTCTACACCGAGATCACCGACGTGGAGAACGAGGTGAACGGCCTGCTGACCTACGACCGTCAGGTCGTCAAGGTCGACCAGGCACGCGTCAGGGCCGCCAACCAGGCCCTCATCAATGCCTCCAGGACCCCGACGGCTCCCGTGACGCTGCCGAGCGGCCAGAACCGGTCGCTGCGCGTCACCACTCCCGGCTTCACCGACCGGTACCTGCGCCACCAGGACGGCCTGGGCTTCACCGAGGTCGTCAACTCCGCCAGCAGCGCCCTGCTGAAGAACGACGCCACCTGGAAGATCGTCCCCGGCCTCGCCGACGACAAGTGCTACTCCTTCGAGTCGCGCAACTACCCGGGTCAGTACCTCCGCCACCGCGACTTCCGCATCTACAAGGAAGGCGGCGACGGAGCGCTGTTCCGCGCCGACGCCACCTGGTGCACGACGCGCGGCGACGGAGGCGTGCGGCTGGCCTCCTACAACTTCCCCGACCAGTACCTGCGCCACTACCGGTCCGAGCTCTGGCTCGCCACCCCCGGCGGCACCCACGCATGGGACAACCCCGACCGCTTCCGCGAGGACACCGTCTGGGCGGTCGAGAGCCCCTGGGCAACGTGACGCGTCCCTGTTCCGGGGCGTCCGCGCCCCGGAACAGGCCCCCGGCCGCGCCCGCCGCCGAAGGTCCGTGACCGGCCGACGCTCGCGGCTGATCACGGACAACCCCCTCTTCGCTCTCTCCTTGTGTTTCAGAGCATGATGAGCAGACGTGTCTGCGGCTTCAGCTTCCTGTTCACGGAACGGCTCTGCACATACACCTCCAGCTTGGGATTGTTCCCCGCCTTCACGGAGACGGTCCCCTGGATACCCGTTCCGAACAGAAGGCTGCGTGCGGCGTCGCCCGTATACGCGCGATCGGTGTCCTTCTCGACCACGATGACTTCCTTGTTGGGCTGAACCTGAGCCCGCGTGCCCAACTGGTAGTAACACGCGCCGCGTTCGTACGTCACGCCCGGATGCGAATCGACGAAGGGGCGAATTTCGATCTCCTTGTCGACCTTCAGGAGTCGGTACTTGTCGGCCGGAATCGGTTCGAGATTGGCCCGAACCTCGTCGATCGATATGTCCTGGCCGACGGCGAACAGGTTCTTCGTGCCGCGCACGCCTTTCTCGCGGCCCCGGAGGAAGCTGGTGGCGGCAGCGCGCACGGTACCGATCGCTTCCTCGACACCCTCCTGCGAATCCGCGTCCCAGATGGCGATGTTTCCGGCCGGGAAGCCGTAATTCTGGGCGGTGCGCTTCGCCAGGGAGTTGGGGACGAGGATCGCGGACGTCCAGTGGCCCGGAAGCCCGCCCATCTTCGCCGCGATCTTGTCGAGCCAGGGTCCGAGAATGGCCATGTCGCCGTCGTGGCGCCTGTCGCCGCCGGACGCGTTTTCCTCGCCGTCCGTCACCACGATCTGGAGGAAGCTGTGCTCGCCGTATTCCTCCCAGATGTGACCCAGGTCGTCCAGGGACTTCAGCGAAGCCTCGATAAGGGCCGTAGCGCCATTGTTGACCTTGTACAGGCCGCGCATGGACGGCAGATGCTTCACGTCCATGTCCCAGACCAGGTTCTCCACCTTGTGGTCGAAGGAATAGAGGCTGATCCGGGTCTCATGGCCGAGGCTGTCCGATTCGGCTTTCAGGCCCGCTACGAATTCGTCCACGACACGGATGAGCTGACTCTGGTGCTGACGCATGGAACCCGAACAGTCCACTACCAGCGCGACGTGATTCACCTTGTGCTGGATCTTGTTGGCGGACATGCTTCTGCTCCTTCTCCGAGGCTCCCCGAGTGATAGTTGAACTCTATGGGCAGGCACTGACAACGGCGTTTGACGCAGGATCACCAGACGGCTCCTGGTGAGGTGTTCGGTACCGCGGCCCCGGAGGCCGGCCGCGAGGCTGAGCACTTGGGCGACGGTTCGGCCGAAGGCCGGGGGCGGAGCGTTGCGGAACCTCGAGCGGGCCCGACGCCGGGACCATCTGCGCAGCTACGCTTCCACGGTGCAGCCGACACTGAGCAGAACCGGGGGATCGTGAACCGACCACTGCTGTTCCTCGACGTCGACGGGCCGCTCAACCCCTATGCGGCCAAGCCGGAGAGGCGCCCTGACGGTTACACCACGCTCCGAGTGCCTCGGGACAGCGGCACCTCGGAGGACCAGACCGGACTCTCGGCCCGGCGGCGACCGTTGCGGGTCTGGCTCAATCCGGAGCACGGGCGGGCCCTGCTCGGGCTCGGCTATGAACTCTGCTGGGCCACCACGTGGATGGACACCGCAAACCGGTGGATCGCCCCGGTGCTCGGCCTTCCCGAACTCCCTTTCGTCGACTTCGGCCACGCCCTGTTCCAGGACCGCCCCGACGGTGTCCATTGGAAGACCGGCCCCTTGGTCGCCTACGCCGACGGCCGTCCCTTCGCCTGGGTGGACGACGAACAGAGCGACCTGGACAACGCGTACGTGACTGCCCACCACCGCGGGCCCGGGCTTCTGCACCACGTCAACCCGCGGATCGGTCTGCGCGGGGACGACTTCCGGATGCTCACCGACTTCGCCCGGTCCCTGGACATGTCACCAGCCGCCGACTGAGCCGGCTCCGGCCGGGTCCCGTGATCGTCACCCCCACCGCCACGCCGACCGACGCCTCCGGGCGGCCTCACCAAGGCGATGGCCAAGCCTCTACGAGTTGCCGGGCACGGCCGCCCCGGCCGCCCCACGATTGATCTTGGGGTCCTGCGCGGCCAGGGGTGGGATGTGGGCGATCGCTGTGTGGAGGTGCTGGCCGTCGAAGCGGTCGCCCCGTCCCGTGGTGGCGAGTTCGCCACGGTTGCGGGACCCGCCACGAGGACGGAGCCCGCAGCCGGGTGTTCGCCGGACAGAGGTCAGCCGCTGACCGTGATGTTCGAGCTTCCGCTGCTTTGGTAACCCTCGGTGGCCATGATCATGTAGTACCTGAACTGGCCCATGTTCATGCCCGCGCGCGCCCAGGCGTCGAAGTGGTTGCCGGTGGTGATGGTGCCGGAGCCGCTGGTCACCTTCGACTGCCGGACGCTCCAGTACTGGTCGAAGGTGCGGGTGCCCTCGACGGAGGGGGCGTTGTACCGCGTCGTCTTGTAGATGTCGTAGGTACCGCCGTCGCTGTAGACGGTGCCCTTGTACTGGCCGGTTGGCCGGTAGCTGCCCCAGTTGTCGACGATGTAGTACTCCACCAGCGGATTCGACGTCCAGCCGTAGAGACAGCCGTAGCCGTTGCCCGACGGGTTGAAGTAGCCGGTGTAGCGGACCGTCCTGCGGCCGCCTGTGTTCCAGCCCTTGCCGGCGACGAAGTTGCCGCAGTTGGTCCACCGGGTGCTGTAACTGCCGCCGCCGTTGAGCGTCATGGAGACGGAGCCCCCGCCGTCGGTCCAGAACGAGTAGTACATGCCGTCGTAGCCGGTCTGGTTGGTGGTGATGGTGGTGGCGGCGTGGGCGGTGCCGGGCAGCAGCAGTCCGGACGCGGTGGCGAGCGCGACGGTGCCGGCGCCGCCGAGGAAACCTCGTCGGCTCAAGCCGCTGAAGGGGGCTGGGTTCTGCTGGATCTGGTTCTGCTGCGTGCCGTCCTGCTGCATGCGTCCTCCCGATGAAGGCTGGTGGGGGCGGGCAGCTTCTGCTGCCCGCGGCCTTGCATGGAACACGACGGGGGTCGCCCGCCGTCGTGCCGCAACGACCGACCGCCGTCCCCGGTCACATGACGCGAGGGGAACGACGGTCTCCTGTCGTTCGGTGGCCACAGTTTTGGTAAAGCGTCATGACCGTGTCAACGCTTTCGACAACCTTTCGGAAACATTTCCATCGCACGAATAGACCCTGGCGAGTACGCCTTGGCTGGTCAAGCCACCTCTCGCACGAACCGTTGCGAGGGATGGAAGAAGATATGGAAGGGGCGTAACGCAAGCATGTGCCCAGCGTTCGAAACTTTCGGACCCGCCCACACCGACGGGACACCCCAGGCGGTCGTACGCAGTCGGCCCTTCCTGCTACCGGCCCTCGCGTTCACGTTCTCGGCGTTCGCGATGTACGCCGTCGTCACCCTCGTCCCCTCTTACTCGGACGCGGCTACACCAGCCAGGCAGCCTGGGCCCTCGGGCATGGCGAATCCGGCCAGTGCCCGTCCGGCGAAGAACACCGGCAGATTCGGGGCGAGGGTCAGGTCAACAGGCCCAAGGTCCCTGCTGCCGAGCCCATGGTCATGACGTGCGGGGGCCGCGACCGGTCCCCGGTTCCGGTCGCGGCCTCGCGAGGGTGAAGGTGGGTCATCGGGCGATCAGCAACAGCCACCGGCGGTGGCCGTGACCGGTTCACCCGCCGGGACGGCAGCGGTGGCCGAGGTGGAACAGCATGGGCTCGCCGGACGCTTGGCCAGGGTGTCGGCGTCGGCCTTGACGACGTACACCTCCCACGGTTCACGGCCAGGGCCGTGGACCCACACTTTGTCCTGGAGGGCGTAGCAGCAGGTGGTGTCGTTCTCCTCGGTGGTGACGAGACCTTCCTGGGCCAGCCGGGTGGTGGCGGCGTGGACGGCGTCGGTGCTGTCGACCTCGACACCGAGGTGGTCCAGGCGGGTGTCCTCGCTCTCGTCGCCTTCGATGAGGACGAGCTTGAGTGGCGGTTCGGCGATGGCGAAGTTGGCGTAGCCGTCGCGGAGTTTGGCCGGTTCGGTGCCGAACAGCCTGCTGTAGAAGGCGACGGATGCCGCCAGGTCAGGGACGCGCAGGGCGAGCTGTACACGAGACATGAGGGTCCTCCTGCTGTGAGTTGTGATCCGTGCAGGCGGGTCAGCAGCCCCCGGAGGTTGCCGGGGAGCCGACGCCGAGTGGGATGAGAGCGGGAGCCGGGGCGCAGCAACCGCCCTCGGCCGCGTCGTCGTTCTGGGGCTGGTCGAAGAGGCCGGCGCCGCCGCACACCCCGGTCTCGGGAAGCACGAGTTCGACACGCTCGGCCGACTCCCGGTCGCCGGCGATCGCCGCGACGACGGAGCGGACCTGCTCGTAACCGGTGAGCGCGAGGAACGTGGGCGCGCGGCCGTACGACTTCATGCCGACCAGGTACACCCCCTCCTCGGGGTGCGACAGCTCCTTCACGCCGTGCGGGTAGACCGTGCCGCAGGAGTGCTGGTTCGGGTCGATCAGCGGAGCCAGCTCGACCGGGGCCTGGAGCCGCTCGTCCAGGCCGAGGCGGAGCTCGTCGAGGAAGGACAGGTCGGGGCGGAAGCCGGTCAGGACGATCACCTCGTCGACCGGGTCGAGCCGGCGCCCGTCCTCGGCGACCAGGACCAGCCGTTCGCCGTCGGGTTCGACGGCCTGGGTGCGGAAGCCGGTCACGGCGTCGGCGTGACCCTCGTCGACCGCGGCCTTCGCGGCGAGGCCCAGTGCGCCGCGGGCAGGGAGCTGGTCGGCCGTACCGCCGCCGAAGGTCGAGCCGGAGATGCCCCGGCGCAGGATCCAGGTGGCGTGCGTGCCCGAGCTGTCCTCGGACTTCGCCAGGTCGGCGAGGGACGCGAGAGCCGTGAAGGCGGAGGCCCCGGAGCCGATGACAGCGGTGCGCCTGCCCGCGTAACGGGCCCGGACGGCAGGGTCGTCGAGATCGGGGACGCGGTAGGAGATCCGGTCGGCCGCCGCGCGCTCCCCGATGGCGTGGAGACCGTCACCGCCGGCCGGGCTCGGGACGGCCCAGGTTCCGGAGGCATCGACGACGGCGCCGGCAAGGATCCGCTCCTCGCGGCCGTCGGAGTACTGGACGTGGACACTGAAGGGCTGAGACTCACGGTCGGCGTCGACGATCCGGTCCCGGCCCGAGCGCGAGACGCCCGTGACGCGTGCGCCGGTCCGCACCGTGTCGCCCAGGACCTCGGCGAGAGGCTGCAGGTACCGCGCCGCCCAGTCGCCACCGGTCGGGTAGGTCTTCGCGTCCGGCTTCACCCAGCCCGTCGGGGCGAGGAGCTTCTCGGCCACCTGGTCGGTGACCTCGCCCCAGGTGGAGAAGAGCCGCACGTGCGCCCACTCGCGCACCGCCGCACCCGCCTGCGCACCGGCCTCCAGGACCAGCGGCTCCAGGCCCCGGTCGACGAGGTGGGCGGCAGCGGCCAGACCGGCGGGCCCGGCCCCGATGACCACGACGGGCAACTGCTCGGTGGCGGTGGCGGTGGCGTTCATGACGATTCCCCTTGTGTTTCGACGTCCGTCGATCTCTTGCGTCTTCAGCATTGCACCTGTATCGATAGGCGTCAACATAGACATTCATCGAAACGGAGTGGTTCATGGAGCACGTCGACGTCGCCGTCATCGGGGGCGGCCAGTCCGGCCTGGCTGCGGCGCGCAGCCTGATGAACGAGGGCCTTCGGCCCGTAGTCCTGGAAGCGTCGGAGCAGGCGGCCGGGTCGTGGCCCAGGTACTACGAAAGCCTCACTCTGTTCTCGCCGGCCCGGTACAGCTCACTGCCGGGTCTACCGTTCGGCGGAGACCCGGACCGGTATCCGCACCGGGACGAGGTGGTGGCCTACCTGCTCCGGTACGCCGAGCGACTGGACGCCGACATCCGTGCACGACAGCGGGTTGCCGCAGTGCGTGCGGCCGGAGAGAGCTTCGAGCTCGACCTCGCGGACGGACAACGGTTGGGCGCACGGGCGGTGGTCACGGCGACGGGCGGCTTCGGCCGGCCGCACCGCCCGACGCTGCCCGGCCGAGATACCTTCACCGGCACGGTGCGGTACCGCACTCACCGAGCACGCAAGCGGCCTGGGCAAGAACCGCTGGGTCGTCGAAGCGGCCTTCGCACTTCTGCGCCGGCTCCGCCGACTGCGTATCCGCTGGGAAATCCGCGCCGACAGCCACCAGGCCTTCCTCACCCTCGGCTGCGCAATCATCTGCTGGCGGCACCTCGAAAACAGTGCTGATCCGCGCCCTCAGCCCGAACCGGCGACCAGTGCCTCGCCGAGCGGGGTGCGCCGGTAGAGCACCGACCGTCCGGACCGGGCGCGGACGAGCAGCCCCGCGCCTCGCAGGATGGCGAGGTGGTCTCCTACCGCGCCAGGTGCCATGGTGAGGCTTCGGGCGAGGTGACTGGTACTGGCCGGGGCGTCCAGCGCCACAAGCAGCCGGGCTCGGGCCCGGCCGACCAGAGCGGTCAGCGCGTCCGGTTGGGAGACAGTCTCCTGTTCGTCCCACAGGGCGGCGGTGCCGCGGGCAGGATAGACCAAGGTCCTGGGCCAGGGGGCTTCCAGGTGGGCGGCGATATTCCCGACGAAGACCGAAGGGATCAGCAACAGCCCGTCGCCGGCGAGGCGGACTGTTCCGACTTGGGCGAAGTGGCCGATCTCGATACCGCCGGCTTGCCAGGCGATGCTCGGGTGCAGGCTCTCGATGGTCGTGGCCCAGCCGTGTTCGCCGATCACCCCCACCCGGTGCACGACATCACGCTCACAGATCGCGCGCAGTTGCGGCCAGTCAGCGGCGAGCAGCTCGTGCCACGCCTGGTCCATCGCCTCGGCGATCCTGGAGACGGCGTCCGGCGACTCCAGCACCGCTCGTACGCGGGGATCACGTGCGGACGGGCCGGTCGCGTTGGTGGCGATTTCGTGGCGGGCCGCCTCCAGCGGTGCCGCCCGGATCATGGCCAGGTCGTCTGCCCAGGTCTGGCTGAGGCCGCGCGGGGGCGGGGCGACGAAGTCCGGTCCGGATCGCGTGGTGTGCAGGGCGATGACGGCGTTCAGTTCGGTCTCGCGGCGAAGCCGTTCAAAGGCCGGCATGAGCCGGGTGGCCCAGGCTCGCGGCAGCGGCCGGTCTTGGCCGGCGAGCGAGCGCAGAAGTAGGCAGAGGTCCAGCGCGGGCGACAGCGCGAAGCGGCTGCGCAACAGGTCCTCGACGGAGATCTCGAAGCGCAGCACCCTGCGAGGCTACCGCGGCACGTCAGTTCCGATTCGTCGAGCGACGAATCATTGGTGAGTGGCGTGGGCGCACGCCGAGGCTGGGCGCCATGACCCCGACCGCCGGACCCGCGCAGGGCAATCACCGTGCCACCTACCGGGAGGTGCTGGCCGAGCCTCGATTCCGGCTGCTCTTCTCGACCCGCACCGTCGCGATCACTGCGGACGCGCTGCGGATCACCACGTTCTCGGTTCTGGTCTTCTCGGCCACCGGCTCCGCGCTGCTGAGCGCACTGGCCTTCGGCATCGGCTTCATCCCGCAACTGTTCGGCTCGCTGCTGCTGGGTTCGCTGGCCGACCGGCTGCCGCCCCGCGCGCTCATCACCGGCGGCTACGCCTTGACGTGCGCCGCCGCCCTGCTGCTCGCCCTGGTGCGGATGCCGATCGCGGCAAGCCTCGGTGTCGTGGCCTTGGTCGCCGTCGCCACACCGGTGTTCCACGGCGCGTCGAATCGGCTGGTCGCGCAGTCGCTGGAGGGCGACGCCTATGTATTGGGCCGTTCACTGAACAACATCGCTTCCTCCGGCGCGCAATTGTTCGGTCTGGCGCTGGGAGGTGCGGCCGTCGCGGCACTCGGCCCGCGCCGGGCGCTCGCGGTCAGCGCCGCCCTTTACCTCGGCTGCGCGCTTGCTGTCCGCATCCGGCTACCCCGGCTGCAGCCGGCAGAGTTCGGCGGCACACCCGGCAGCGCTCAGGGCGATGGCGGGGCCGTTCGGGCGAGCCTGCACGGTGCCGGCCTGCTGCTGCGCGGACATGCGGTGCGACGGCTGATGCTTGCCCAGTGGCTCCCGCCCGCGTTCGTAGCGGGCGCGGAAGGCCTGATCGTCGCCTACGCGGGAGGACGCCACTTCACGCCCGGCTGGTACGCGGTGCTGATGGGCTGTCTGCCGGTCGGCATGCTGGTCGGTGACCTGCTGGTGGGTCGACTGCTACGGCCACCCACCCGGGAGCGACTGGTAGTCCCGCTGACCGCGCTGATGGGACTGCCACTGCTCGGCTTCGCCACCGAGCCCGGAGTGGGCGTCTCGTCCTGTCTGCTGTTGCTCTGCGGCTTCGGATTCGCCTACGGTCTTGGCCTGCAACGGCCGTTCCTGGACGCCCTGCCTCAGGATGGCCAGGGCCAGGCCTTCGGTCTGCTCGGCTCCGGCAGCATGACGCTGCAGGGCGTCGGGCCGGCCTGCTTCGGCTCGGTGGCCGCAGGCATCGGAACAGGTGGCGCAATCGCCCTGGCAGGCGGCGCGGCGTTGCTTACCGCCGGCTGGATTCTCACCTGGCACCCGCCCACCTCCCCGGTCCCCGTCCCGGACTACTCAACAGGATCAGAGAACGGCACTGCACAGCATGCGTGCAGTTTTCCTGCGCAGTAACCGTCGAGGTCGGGTCGGCCGCGAGCCGTCACGCACCCCACCCCCCACGTCTCTCTGACCGGCAGTCAAATCCCGATAGCTCCTCGTGTCAGGACTTCCAAGCCTCGGCTCTGGCAGCCGTTGCGGACCGCGTACGGGATCTTGAAACCACGAACAGCCCATGGAAGGTTCATGCCGCATGATCGATGAATTCGCGAAGGACAACCTGCACGGGAGACTGCGGCGGGACCGCGAGGCGCTGCTCTGGAAACTCGACGGCTTGTCCGAGTACGACGCCCGCCGGCCTTTGACAGCGACCGGGACCAACCTCCTCGGCCTGGTCAAACACGTGGCCACCGTCGAGGCCAGGTACTTCGGTGAGGTCTTCGACCGCCCTTCCCCGGAACCGCTGTCCCGGTGGCAGGACTCCGACGGCAGCGATCAGTGGGCGACCGAGGACGAGACCCGCGATCAGATCATCGGGTTCTACCGGCGCACGTGGGAACACTCGGACGCGACGATCAACGAGCTTCCCCTCGACGCCCCCGGCCACGTGCCGTGGTGGCCTGAGCCTTCTCCCAACACGAACCTGTTCGCCGTCATGGTCCATGTCCTCGGCGAGTCCGTCCGGCATGCCGGGCACGCCGATATCCTGCGCGAGGGCCTCGACGGCCGGACCGGGCTGCGCGCCGAACACGAGAAGCAGATCGACGAACAAGCCCGTGCCGCCTACCGCGCGAAGATCGAGCAGGCCGCCAGGTCGGCCGCGTCGATCAAGGCTTAGTCGGCCGTACCAGGCGGCCTGACAGCCTGACATCAGCTCCCCTGCCGGCGCTCGCGACTTCCGAGCACCCGGCCACCTGATACGCCCGCGTCACCCGATGTGGGCGTTCAGTCCGCGCCTGCGTCGTCCTCGTCCGGCTCGAGCGCGTCCGCGTCGCTCAGCGGGCGCAGGGCGCCGGCGGCCGGGGGCGAGGCGGTGAGGTTGTAGCGGCCGAGCAGCTTCAAGTTGCGGTGCTTGGGGATGTCCTCCTCGCGGATAGCGTGGCCCTCTGCCTGGTCGCCGGGCGACGGCGACGTAACGGGTCGTCCAGAGCACGACGATGCCGAGGACCAGGCTGAGCGAGCCGTGCCGGCCTCCACGCCGTCCCGGTACGCCTGGTGGATGGTGCCGCGCTTGCCGTGGCGCACGTCCCGGGCCAGCTTGTGGCGGGAGATCGCTGGCCGAGAACGATCAATCTCAGCGGCACCTTCTGTACCGCGGCTACTCACATCCGCGTTCCCAGCCCCTGGGTGACTGGTTAGACATGTGTCAACATAGACGTATGTCGAATGTGAAGGTGCTGCCTCTCCTGGAGCCCGCCGTCGAGCCCTGCTGCCCCCCGCTGAGCGAGCGGCCGCTGACAGCGGAGGAGGCCGAGCGGACCGCCGTCATGTTCAAGGCGCTCGGTGACCCGGTACGGCTGCGGCTCTTCTCCGCCGTCGCTTCGCACGAGGGCGGAGAGGCGTGCGTCTGCGACATCTCCGACGTCGGCGTCTCGCAGCCCACGGTCTCCCACCACCTGAAGAAGCTGAAGGAGGCCGGGCTGCTCTCCTCCGAGCGGCGCGGCACCTGGGTCTACTACCGCGTCGAGCCCGCCGTGCTTGCCGCCATGGGACAGCTGCTGACGAAGGCGGCCGCCGCGTGACCGCCTCCGCCCTGGTGGTGCCGCTCACCGCCGCACACGCCGCCGAAGTGATCGCGATCTACCAGGCCGGCATCGACGAGGGCGACGCCACCTTCGAGACCACCGCCCCCCCCTGGGGACAGTTCGACGCGGCCAAGCTGCCCGAGCACCGCTTCGCCGCCGTCGACGAGACCGGCCGGGTCCTCGGCTGGGTCGCCGCGACCAAGGTCTCCGACCGGTGCGCGTACGCGGGTGTCGTCGAGCACTCGGTCTACGTGCACCCCGACGCCCGTGGCCGGGGCGTCGCCTCCGCCCTTCTCAAGGCGCTCATCGACTCCACCGAGGCGGCCGGGATCTGGACCATTCAGTCCGGCATCTTCCCGGAGAACGCGGCAAGCCTGGCCGTGCACGAGCGGGCCGGGTTCCGGGCGATCGGCACCCGCGAGCGCATCGGCCGCCACCACGGCGTGTGGCGGGACGTGGTTCTCGTCGAACGGCGCAGCAGCACTCTGGCCTGAGCCCCGACGTTGAAACTGCGCCCCGCTGCCGGTGCCTTTCCCCGAAGGTGGAGCCGGCCATGGCGGGCGGCGTGTGAGGCGACGAAGGATCCTAGCCATGCCCGTGGACAGGACCTCGTCCCGACGTCGACACACTCGGCTTCGCCGCGCTGTCGGCCGTGATCCTCAACAAGGCGATGAGCCTGATGGTGCTCCTCGTGGCGCTGCCCGCCCAGCCTGTGGCTGCTGGTGTCCCCGCCGACCAAGGTGGTCGCGTTCGCCCGCGCGTGGTCCTGCTCGCCTCCGCCGTCAAGGTCGCCCGGCACGCCTGGACGCGACGAAGCCCGCTGTCATCCGAGAAGATCCGCGATCTGTCGGACGGCATCGCGGGCCGGGCGCCCGACGCCGATGAGGGTGGCGGAGGCGGGACCGGTCCAGTCGCCGTAGCCGAGGAGGTGCAGGTGCGGCTCGCCGAGGGCCTGCGTCCCGGCCGTGGGGACGTGGCCGCGGGGGCCGCGCAGGCCCAGTGGGGCGAGGTGGGAGAGAGCGGGGCGGAAGCCGGTGCACCAGATGATCACGTCCGCCTCCGCGGTCGTGCCGTCCCCCCAGGCCACCCCGGTCGCGGTGATGCGGTCGAACATCGGCTGGGCCTTGAGCAGGCCCGCGTCGCGGGCGGACCGGACGGGTGGAACAGCGACGATGTCACCGAGGGAGGCGACGCCACCGGTGTCGGTGCGGCCCTCGTCGAGGGCACGACGGCGGGCGGTCGCCGCGTCGAAGAGGACGCGGCCGTCGACGTCGTCGGCGAGGTAGCGCGGTTCGCGCAAGGTGACCCAGGTCGTTTCCGTGTCGTACGCGAGGTCAGCGGCGATCTGGGCGCCGGAGTTGCCGCCTCCGACCACGACGACCTTCTGGCCTGCGAAGTCGGCGGGGCTGCGGTACTCCACGGTGTGGAGCTGGGCGCCCCGGAACTTCGTACGACCGGGGACGGCGGGGACGAAGGGCCGTGACCAGGTGCCGGTGGCGCTGATGACCGCCCGGGCCCGCCACGTACCGGAGTCGCTCTCGATCCGCAGGAGTTCGCCGTCGCGGTGGACACCGGCCACGCGGACAGGGCGGTGGACCGGGAGTTCGTACCGCTTCTCGTAGTCGGTCAGGTACGAGACGACGTGGCCGGCATCCGGATAGGTCTCGCCCTGCTGGGAGGGCATGAGCCGGCCGGGCAGGGACGAGTACGCGGCCGGGGAGAACAGGTGAAGGGAGTCCCAGGTGTGCTGCCAAGCACCGCCCGGCGTGGGCTGCGCGTCGAGTACGGCGAACTCCAGGCCCGCGCGGCGTAGGTGGTAGCCGGCCGAGAGCCCGGCCTGGCCGCCGCCGATCACCACGACGTCGAGCGGTCCGCGCATACGGCATCCCTTTCGTACACGGGTGCCCCGTCCCGCGGAGGGACGGGGCACCGATCGATGACGCTGCCGCTTCTACTGCTGTGCGGCGGCGAACTTCTTGCGCCAGGCCAGCGACACGTACACCAGGGCCACCAGGACGGGGACCTCGATGAGGGGTCCGACGACGCCGGAGAGGGCCTGGCCGGAGGTGACGCCGAAGGTGGCGATGGCGACGGCGATGGCGAGCTCGAAGTTGTTGCCGGCGGCGGTGAACGCGAGGGTGGCGGTGCGGTCGTAGTTCAGGCCGATCGCCTTGCCGAGCGCGAAGGTGCCGAACCACATGACGGCGAAGTAGGCGAGCAGCGGGAGCGCGATCCGGGCGACGTCCAGCGGCTGCGACGTGATCGTCTTCCCCTGGAGGGCGAAGAGGATGACGATCGTGAAGAGCAGGCCGTAGAGGGCCCACGGGCCGATCCTCGGCAGGAACTTCGCCTCGTACGACTCGCGGCCCATCTTCTTCTCACCGATCCGGCGCGTCAGGAAGCCGGCGAGGAGCGGCACACCGAGGAAGATGACGACGTTGAGCGCGATCTCCCCCATCGAGATGTCGAGCGTCTCCCCCTCGCCGAGGCCCAGCCAGCCGGGCAGGAGGTCGAGGTAGAACCAGCCGAGCAGGCCGAACGCGATGACCTGGAAGACCGAGTTCAGGGCGACCAGGACAGCGGCGGCTTCGCGGTCGCCGCAGGCCAGGTCGTTCCAGATGATGACCATGGCGATGCAGCGGGCGAGGCCGACGATGATCAGACCGGTGCGGTACTCGGGCAGGTCCGGAAGGAAGATCCAGGCCAGGGCGAACATGAGCGCCGGGCCGAGGACCCAGTTGACGACCAGCGAGGAGACCATCAGCCTGCGGTCCCCGGTGACGGCGTCGAGCTTGTCGTAACGGACCTTGGCGAGGACCGGGTACATCATGATCAGCAGGCCGACCGCGATCGGCAGGGAGATCCCGCCGGTCTCGACCTTGGCGAGCGCGTCGTCCAGCCCGGGAACGAGTCGGCCGAGCCCCAGGCCGAGACCCATGGCCAGGAGGATCCAGACGGCGAGGAAGCGGTCGAGCGTCGACAGCTTCGCGACGACCGAAGGCTCCTCGGTCGTCGCAGGAGCGGTGGGGGTCACGGACAGGCCCTCTTGTTCTCGGCGGCGGTACGGGCGGTGGCGGCCAGGTCGGCGAACTGGCCGGCGAGCTGTTCGATGACGTCCGGGAGGAGCTTGTAGTACGTGAAGCGTCCGCACGGCTCGGTCTCCACGACCCCGGCCTCGCGCAGCACTCTCAGATGGTTGGAGAGGTTGGTCTGCTTGGCGCCGGTCTCCTCCACCAGGTGGGTGGTGCACAGCGTCTCGCGGGCGAGCAGGGTCACGATCTGAAGCCTGAGCGGGTCTGCGAGAACCCGGATCAGGTCAGTGTCGACTGACGTCATCATGGGCTGATACTGTCACATCACCCAAGACTGATACCAGTTCGGGCTGATCTCACGTGAACCCGTCGAAGGGTGCGCGCTCCGCGCCGGACCCTGACGTGAAGGAAGAACGCATGTCCTCCTCCCCGCTCGCCTCCGTGCTCTTCGTCTGCGTCCACAACGCCGGCCGCTCCCAGATGGCCGCCGGATTCCTGCGCCACCTGGCCGGCGACCGGGTCGAGGTCCGCTCCGCCGGCTCGGTCCCGGGCGACCGGGTCAACCCCTCCGCCGTGGCGGCCATGGCCGAGCTCGGCATCGACATCGCCGACCAGAAGCCGAAGGTCCTGACCACCGAGGCCGTCCAGGCGTCCGACTACGTCATCACCATGGGCTGCGGTGACGCCTGCCCGATCTTCCCCGGCAAGAAGTACCTCGACTGGGCCCTCGAAGACCCGGCCGGCAAGGGCGTCGAGTCCGTCCGCCCCATCCGCGACGAGATCAAGGCCCGCATCGAGGCGCTTGTCGCGGAGATCGACGCTCAGCAGGGGGCGTGAGCGCCGCGACGAAGCCCTGCCCCAGCCGTACAACTCCCTGGTTGCGGACAGGTGTTGAGCGTGCATTTGCATGCCCGTCCGTACCGGTTCGACGAGATCCCGGACCGGCGCTTCCGCGCTTGCTCGACGCGGTCGGTCGAACGGCGGCATGAACCTGCCGCTGCGGACGGACGGCGTGCACCGCCGCCGCGCGACGGTTCCTGCTCACCCTCATCGACTCGACTACACGCGCTTCGAGGGCCGCGAGTACTCGCTGCGCCCCCGCGTGCTCGAGATCGGGCGCCCCCACCCCTCGAGCTGCGCCTGCCCGACGTGGCGCTCCCCCGCCTTGAACAGCTCGCCTCCGAGGTCCGTGAGACCACCTCACTGACCATGCTCGACGGCGACGAGGTCGTCCACGTCGCCCGCACAGCTTCCGCATCCAGGCGGTTTCGATCGCCGTCCGAACCCGCTGCTCCGCGTACGCGTCCTCCACCGGCCGCGTCCTGCCCGCCGGCGTGGAACAGAGCGAACTCCACGCCCACCTCTCCGCCTGGGCCCCCTGCCCGCCGAGCGGGGGCAGCGTGACGGACCTACTCACCGATGACGGCATCACAGCGGGCCGTCTCAACGCCTTGTCGTCGAGACGGCGGCCGCATATGCGTTGACACTGTAAACAATAAGTTGTCACTCTGACTGAGCGACCAAGGTGTACGCTGCCTGGGGGATTTACCCATCTTGCACGTGACGGGCGAAACGGGGAGGGCAAGTGGGCCTGGAGACGGTGGACGGACGGTTCCGGATCACGGGAATCGTCGGGCGCGGGAACATGGGCGAGGTGCACCGGGCCGAGGACCTCCAGGCCGCTCCCGACTCCCCGCACCGCGCCGTGGCGGTCAAGACCGTGCTGCGCGGCCGGACCGGAGTCGCGGTCGACACCTCGGGGTCCGGCAAGGAGACCGACCGTTTCCGCCGCGAAGTGCGGATCATGCGCATGCTCTCCCAAGGACACCCAAACCTCACCCTGCTGATCGACGGCGGCGTCGACGAGGCGCCGGGTGGCAGCGGTCTGCCTTACCTGGCCATGGAGCTGCTGGACGGTCATCCGCTCGCGGACCTCATCGACGAGGAGCCCCAGCTCCCGGTCTCCTGGGCCGCCGCGATCGGGGCGCAGATCGCCGCCGGCCTCGCCGCCGCGCACACCGCCGGGGTCGTTCACCGCGACCTGAAGCCGGCCAACGTGATGCTGACCCGCGACGGCACGGTCAAGGTCCTCGACTTCGGCATGGGCTCGATCGTCGACGATCCCGACCAGACACGGCTGACCAGCACGGGCGTCAGCGTCGGCACGGCCCGCTACATGGCGCCCGAGCAGTTCCGCGGCCGAGCGGGTCTCCGCGCCGGCCGACCTCTACGCGCTCGGCTGCATCCTGTACGAGCTGCTGATCGGGCGGCCGCCGTTCTCCGCCAGGACTGCCTTCGAGCTCTCCGAGCAGCATCTGCGCGAGCAGCCGCCGCAGCTGACGCTGGTGCGCCCGGATCTGCCCGCCGGGCTGGTCCGGCTGGTGGACCGTCTTCTGGAGAAGGACGCCGAACTGCGCCCGGAGAACGCCGCCCTGGTCCGCGAGGCGCTTGCCCCCCTCGCGCTCGCGCCGGACGACACGGCAGCCCTGCTGGCTCCGCACTGGCAGGTGATGGACCCGGTGGCACGACTGCGCGCCCTGCTCCCCGAGCCTGCCTCCGCCGCGCCGGTTCCCGTGCCGCGCAGGCAGCCGCGCGTGCCCGAGGCGATGGACGTCTTCGGCATCCACGCCGACCTGATCGGCGAGTACGAGAGCTTCACCAGGAGTGCGACGGTGATCCGGGACGCCCGGATCACCGGGTTCGTCGAGGACGACCTCGCGGCGAAGTCGCAGTGGCCCGACCCGTGGCTGTCGCTGAACCCGTTCTTCGCCGACGGCGGCCAGGTCACCGACCTCGTGCGGGACGGCGTCCTGCACCCGAAGTGCGCGGAGATTTTCCAGGCGGGCAAGAAGGAGACCTCGCCGCGCCCGGACGGCCGGCCACTGACCTTCCACCTCCACCAGCGGCAGGCCGTCGAGGCCGCGCAGGCGGGCGACTCCTATGTACTCACCACGGGCACCGGTTCCGGCAAGTCCCTGGCGTACATCGTCCCGATCGTGGACCGCGTGCTGAAGGAGCGTCAGGCGGCGGGTCCGGGCGCGGGGGGCCGGGTGCGCGCGATCGTCGTCTACCCGATGAACGCCCTCGCCAACTCGCAGCTCGGGGAGTTGGAGAAGTACCTGCGCCACGGTTTCGGGAAGGGGCGCGAGCCGGTCACCTTCGCCCGCTACACCGGCCAGGAGTCCAGCGAGGAGCGCGCCGAGCTGCGCAAGAACCCTCCGGACATCCTGCTGACCAACTACGTGATGCTGGAACTGATGTTGACCCGGCCCGACGACCGGACCAGCCTGATCCGCATGGCCGAGGGACTGCAGTTCCTCGTCTTCGACGAGCTGCACACCTACCGGGGCCGGCAGGGCGCGGACGTGGCGTTTCTGATCCGCCGGGTCCGTGAGGCCTGCCGGGCCTCCGCCTCCCTGCAGTGCATCGGCACCTCCGCGACCATGTCCACCGAGGGTTCCTGGGACAACCAGAGGCGCGAGGTGGCCAAGGTCGCGGGCCGACTGTTCGGTACGACGGTGCTGCCGAAGCGGGTCATCGGCGAGACCCTGGTCCGGGCGACCGAGGAGGCCCCCGAGACCGTGCCCGCCGAGCGGCTGCGGGTGCCGGCGGCGCCCCGCGCGTACGAGGCGCTGACGAAGGACCCGCTGGCCCGCTGGGTGGAGTCCCGGTTCGGTCTGGAGCACGAGGAGGGCACCGGACGGCTGCGCCGTTGTGCGCCGACGACGGTCGAGACGGCCGCGGCCGAACTGGCCGCCGAGTCCGGGGTGGCCGAGGAGAGCGTGCGCGAGGCGATCCGGACGACCCTGGAGGCGGGTGCGCAGGCCAAGCATCCGCTGACGGAGCGGCCGCTGTTCGCGTTCCGGCTGCACCAGTTCCTCTCCAAGGGCGACACCGTGTACACGACGCTGGAAGATCCGCTCACCCGGCCACTGACCCGCACGTACCAGCTGGAGCAGCCGGACAGTGACGGCAAGCCGCTGTTCCCACTGGCGTTCTGCCGCGAATGCGGCCAGGAGTACCTGACCGTCTGGCGCACTGAGGAGCACGGCGCGTTCCGGTACGAGCCGCGCCGGGACACCTTCGCCTCCGGGGGCCGCGAGGGCGAGGGCTATCTGTACCTGGGCATGCCCGGTCAGGACTACGAGTGGCCGGCCGACCCGCAGAAGGCCGTCGACGACCGGCGGCTGCCGGAGTCGTGGCTCGAGCCGGACGCGCAGGGCGTGATGGTCGTCAAGAAGTCCTACCGGCCCCGGGTGCCCAAGCGGGTCGTCGTCGATGCCCACGGAAACGAGTCCGGCGAGGGCCTGGTGGCGGCGTTCGTCCCGGCGCCGTTCCTGTTCTGCGTGCACTGCCAGGTCTCCTACGAACAGACCCGCGGCCGGGACTTCGCCAAACTGGCCACCCTGGACCAGGAGGGGCGCTCCTCCGCCACCTCGCTGATCTCCGCGTCGATCGTCAAGTCCCTGCGGGCGGTGCCAGAGGAGAGCCTGGGCAAGGAGGCGCGCAAGCTCCTCACGTTCGTCGACAACCGGCAGGACGCCTCGCTGCAGGCCGGGCACTTCAACGACTTCGCCCAGGTGACCCAGTTGCGCGGCGCCCTCTACCAGGCCGCGGTGCAGGCGGGCGAGGAGGGGCTGCGCCACGACGACCTCGCCGAGGCCGTCACCGAGGTGATGGGCCTCGCGCCGCGCGAGTACGCGGCCGGCACGGACCTGCCTCCGTCCATGGAGCGCCGGGCGACGAAGGCTTTCCGCGACGTCGTCGGCTACCGCCTCTACCGCGACCTGGAGCGCGGCTGGCGCATCACCATGCCCAACCTGGAGCAGACGGGCCTGCTGCGGATCGACTACGAGGACCTGGACTGGGTCGCCGCCCGCACCGAGCGCTGGCAGTCCGCGCACGCCGTGCTGCGCGACGCCGACCCCGCGCTGCGCGAGGAGACCGCACGGACGCTGCTCGACTACATGCGCCGTGCCCTGGCCGTGGACGTGCAGTATTTCCGCGACGACTTCGACACCCTGCTGAGGGCGAGCGAGGAGCGGCTGAGCGGCCCGTGGGTGCTGGGCGAGAGCGACCGGCCGGCCGTCGGCACCGCCTATCCGTACGGCTCACGCCCGGGTATGGAGCGCTCCGCGCTGTTCCTGTCGGCTCGCGGCAAGTTCGGCAAGTACCTGCGGCGGAACATGCCCGAGCTGCGCGACCTTCCCCTGGACGACGTCCAGTGCGTCATCGAGGACCTGCTGAAGGTGCTGCGGGAAGCGGAACTCGTGCGCGAGGTGGAGGCGACGCCCGAGCAGTCCGGCCCGGCCTTCCGCCGCCGCGCGGCTCAGAAGCGCACCGGCTTCCGGGTGTCGGCCGCGGCCCTGGTCTGGCGCGCCGGGGACGGCGAGCGGGGCGCGGTCGATCCGCTGGCGCGCACCTACAGCAGCGGCGAGGGCCCGCGTGTCAACCCGTTCTTCCGCGACCTGTACCGGACGGCGGCGGCCGAGCTCGCCGGTCTCTATGCGCGGGAGCACACCGCGCAGGTCACCCCGGAGGACCGGCTGGAGCGTGAACGGCAGTTCCGTGACGCCGAACTGCCCCTGCTGTACTGCTCGCCGACGATGGAGCTGGGCGTGGACATCTCCTCGCTCAACGCGGTGATGATGCGCAACGTGCCGCCGACGCCGGCCAACTACGCGCAGCGCTCCGGGCGGGCGGGCCGAAGCGGCCAGCCCGCGCTGGTGACCACGTACTGCGCGACGGGCAACAGCCACGACCAGTACTACTTCCGCCGCTCCCAGGACATGGTGTCGGGGCAGGTGGCCCCGCCGCGTCTGGACCTGGCCAACGAGGACCTGGTCCGCTCCCATCTGCAGGGCATCTGGCTGGCCGAGACCGACATGAGGCTCGGCACCTCGATCCCGGACGTCGTCGACGTCGCCTACGATCCCGACGCCGGCGACCGACCCGATCCGCAGATGGCGCTGCCGCTCCTGGCCGACATCAGCGCCAAGTCCTGGGACGAGGACGCCCGCAGGCGCGCGGCCGCCGCGGCCCGTACCGTCCTCGCGCCTCTGATCGCGGACTTCGAGTCGACCACCTGGTGGTACGACGAGTGGATCGAGGACCGGATCGAGCGGGCCCCCAAGGAGTTCGACGCGTCCTTCGACCGGTGGCGCCAGCTGTTCCGGGCGGCCGTCATCGACCAGTACGAGCAGAACAAGCGCGTCGTCGACCACACCCTCTCCCCGGGTGAGCAGATCCGCGCCCGCACCCGCCGCCGGGAGGCGGAGACGCAGACAAACCTGCTGCTGAACCGCTCCACCGACAGCAAGTCGGTGATGAGCGACTTCAATCCGTACCGCTATCTGGCGTCCGAGGGGTTCCTGCCCGGCTACAGCTTCCCGCGCCTGCCGCTGGCCGCGTACATCCCGCGCTCCGGCAACCGCCGCAACGCCGACGGGGACTATCTGCAGCGTCCCCGGTTCCTCGCGATCCGCGAGTTCGGCCCTGGCGCGCTCATCTACCACGAGGGCGCCCGCTACCAGGTCACCCGCGTGCAGCTGCCGCCGGACGCCTCGGGCGACCTGGCCACGGCGGAGGCCAGGCGCTGCGACGGCTGCGGATACCACTACGACGTCAAGGCCGGATCGGACGTCTGCGCGATGTGCGGCGAGCAGCTGAGGGGCAAGCGCGTCGGCCTGCTCCACCTGCACACCGTGTACACCACGCCGCGCGAGCGGATCTCCTCCGACGAGGAGGAGCGCCGCCGGGCCGGTTTCCGCCTGGAGATCTCGTACGCGTTCCAGGACCACGGCGCCCGCAGGGGCCGTCTCACCTCGCATGTAGCCGACGCCGACGGCGCGCCGGTGCTCGATCTCGACTACGGCGACTCGGCGACGGTCCGCATCACCAACCTCGGCCGCGTTCGCGACAAGGAGGGCGAGCCGGACGGCTACTGGCTGGATCTGGGCGACGGCCGCTGGCTGAACGACCGGGCCGCCGCGGACGCCATCGAGGGCACCGGCATGGCGGTGGTCGACGAGGACGGCAACGAGAAGCGCCGCAAGAGGCGGGTCCTGCCCTATGTGGAGGACCGCCGCAACATCCTCGTACTCACCCTGGACGAGCCGGAGCCCGAGCCGGTGGCCCTGTCGTTCCTGTACGCCCTGGAGCGGGGCATCGAAGCGGCGTTCGAGCTGGAGGACTCCGAACTGACCGCGGAGCTTCTGCCCCCGGACGACGGCCCGCGACGGCGCATGCTGTTCACGGAGGCCGCCGAGGGCGGCGCCGGTGTGCTGCGCCGGATCCAGCACGACAAGGACGCCCTCGCCGAGGCTGCCCGGACCGCTCTGGAGATCTGCCACTTCGACCCGGAGACGGGTGAGGACCTGGGCGGGCCGACGGACGACGAGAAGTGCGCCCGCGGCTGCTACGTCTGCCTGCTCACCTACGCCAACCAGACGCACCACCGCCGCCTGAGCCGGCACGCCGCCCGCCCGCTGCTGCTACGACTGGCCGGCGCTCGCACCGAACGGGAGGACCGCGGCGAGTCCCGCAGCGAACGGTTCCGCAGGCTCGCCCCGGCGGCCGGCGGCGCACCGGCGGCGCAGGGCGGCGGCTCCTCGCCCGACGTCGCACCGGCGGGCGGTGCGCAAGCCGCTCCGGCAGCTTCCGCCGGCGTCCCGGCGTCCTCTCCGACTCCGTTGGAGGCGGACCTCGCGGCCCTCGTCGCGCAGGGTGACCTGCTCGGCTGGCTGCGGGCGAAGGGCTACCGGCTGCCGGACGAGGCAGGCGTCTTCGTCGACGGGGCGGCGGCCTGCCCCGACCTGGTCTTCCGCCTGGACGGCGCCAATCTCGCCGTGTTCGTCGATGTACCCGGCCATCCGGCCGACTCCACCCGCGACACGGACGCCGGCTACCGCCTGGAGGAGGCCGGCTGGGACGTCGTGCGCTTCCCCACCGACGCGGACTGGGACGCCATCGTCGACGTCAACGCGGGCTTCTTCCGCGACCGCTGACCGCCTCGCCCCTCTCGACTCCCGCCTCCTCGACCGCATAGGAACCGATACATCTCATGAGCCCCACGTACACAGCCGGCTCGCTGGTCGCCGCCCGTGGCCGGGAATGGGTGGTGCTGCCCGAGAGCGCCGCCGACATGCTGGTGCTGCGCCCGCTGGGCGGCAGTGAGGACGACATCGCGGCCGTCTTCCCGGCGTTCGAGGACGTGCGTTCCGCCGAGTTCGCCGCGCCGAGCCCGGACGACGTGGGCGACCAGCGGGCCGCCGGTCTGCTGCGCACGGCGCTGCGCATCGGGTTCCGGTCCGGTGCGGGCCCGTTCCGCTCCCTGGCGTCGATCGCCGTCGAGCCTCGTGCCTACCAGCTGGTGCCGCTGCTGATGGCGCTGCGGCAGCGCACCGTGCGGCTGCTGATCTCCGACGACGTCGGTATCGGCAAGACGGTCGAGGCGGGTCTGATCGCCAAGGAGCTGCTCGCGCAGGGCGAGGCGACTCGGCTTGCGGTGCTGTGCTCCCCGGCGCTGGCCGAGCAGTGGCAGGGCGAGCTGCGGGAGAAGTTCGGCATCGACGCCGAACTGGTCCTCGCGTCCACGGTGTCGCGCCTGGAGCGAAACCTCGAGCTGGGCCAGTCCCTGTTCGACAAGCACCCGTTCACGATCATCTCCACGGACTTCATCAAGTCGACCCGCCACCGCGAGGACTTCGTACGGAACTGCCCCGACCTGGTGATCGTCGACGAGGCGCACACCTGCGTCGCCGCCGACGACCCCGCGCAGGGCGGTGCGTCCTCCGCCTCGAACCAGCTCCGCTACGAGCTGCTGCGCAAGGTCTCCGCCGACGCCGACCGGCATCTGCTGCTGCTGACGGCGACCCCGCACTCCGGCAAGGAGTCCGCGTTCCGCAACCTGCTCGGGCTGGTGCGGCCGGAGTTGGCGACGCTGGACCTGGAGACGCCGGCGGGGCGGGCGAAGCTCGCCGAGCACTTCGTGGCCCGTAAGCGCGCCGACGTCCGCACCTACCTCACCAGGGAGGACGGCCTCTCCGATGACTCACTGGCCGAGCGGACCGCCTTCCCGTCCGACCGCTGGACGAAGGACGAGCCCTACAAGCTCACCCCCGCCTACCGGGCGCTGCTCGACGACGCCATCGCCTACGCCCGCGACCGCGTCGCTGCGGCCGGCGAGCAAGGCCGGCGGGAGGCCCGTATCGCCTGGTGGTCGGTGATCGCGCTGCTGCGCTCGATGGTCTCCTCGCCGGCCGCCGCCGCCCAGACCCTGAAGACCCGCTCCGAGTCCGCCGCCGCCCGCACCGCGCACGAGGCGGACGTGCTGGGCGCCCCGGTGGCCGCCGACTCCGCCGACAACGACCGGCTGGAGGGCATGGACGTCGCGCCCGGTGCCGCCGAGTCGGAGGACGCGGGCGCGCGGCTGCTCGAACTCGCTGAGCGGGCGGCGCAGTTGGTCGGCCCTGCCGAGGACGCGAAGCTGAAGGCGCTCACCCGGCACCTGAAGGGCCTGATCGCCGAGGGCTACCACCCGATCGTCTTCTGCCGCTACATCCCCACCGCCGACTACCTCGCCGAGCAGCTCGAAGGCAAGCTCGGCAAGAAGACGAAGATCGCCGCCGTGACCGGCACCCTCTCCCCGCAGCAGCGCCTGGAGCGGATCGAGCAGCTCGCCGCCGAGGCCGCCGAGGCGGGCGACGACCCGGCCGTGCGTCGCGTGCTGATCGCCACCGACTGCCTGTCCGAGGGCGTCAACCTCCAGCACCACTTCGACGCCGTCGTCCACTACGACCTGGCGTGGAACCCGACCCGCCACGACCAGCGCGAGGGCCGCGTCGACCGCTACGGACAGAAGCGTGACCAGGTCCGCGTCATCACCATGTACGGCGAGGACAACGGCATCGACGGCAAGGTCCTGGAGGTGCTGTTCAAGAAGCACCGCCAGATCATGAAGGACCTCGGCATCTCCGTCTCGTCCCCGACGAGACCGCGTCCGGCGTCACGGACGCGGTGGTGGAGTGGCTGCTGCTGCACGGGCGGCAGGGCAGCCAGGAGAGCCTGTTCGAGATGGACGGCCACCAGGAGTCCTTCGACCGCATCGAGCGCGAGTGGTCCTCGGCCGCCGAGCGGGAGAAGACGTCCCGCTCCAAGTACGCCCAGCGGGCCATCCACCCGGAGGAGGTGGCCCGCGAGGTCGCCGCCGTACGGGCCGCGCTCGGCGGTGCGGAGGAGGTGCGCGAGTTCACGCTGGAGGCGCTGCGCGACCTGGACGCGCTGGTCCGCGACCCCCGACACTACTCCGGCGACTTCACCGCCCAGGTCGGCGGCACCCCGGCCGGCCTGCGCGACGCGCTCGCCGCCACCCTCGGCAGCCGGCTCGTCGAGGAGGACCGCGAGATCCCGTTCCGGACGACACCGGCCATCGGGCGCGGCGAGGCCGCCCTGGTCCGCACCGACCCGGTGATCGGAGCCGTCGCCTCGTACGTCCTGGACTCCGCGCTGGACACCAAGGCGCTCGGCCCGCGTCCGGCCCGCCGCTGCGGCGTGGTCACCACGGACGCCGTCGCCAAGGTCACCACGCTGCTGCTGGTCCGCTACCGCTTCCACCTCACGCTGCCGTCCCGCACCGGCGAACGGCAGGTGGTCGCCGAAGACGCCCGCCTGCTCGCTTACGAGGGCCTGCCGCAGCGTGCCCGCTGGCTGGACGACGACGCGGCCGCCGCGCTCCTCGCGGCCCGCGCCACCGCCAACACCGACGAGACGACCGTCAGCAAGCGCATCACCGGCGCCCTGGACGGCCTGCCGGACCTGGCCGCCCACCTCACCGAATACGGCACCCGCCTGGCCGCCGAACTCGACGCCTCGCACCGCCGGGTGCGCAAGGCCAACGAGGAGATCGTCCGCGGCCTGAAGGTCGTTCCGCAGGAACCGGCCGACGTCCTCGGCGTGTACGTGTACCTGCCGCAGCAGCCCGCCGTCTCCCCCGCCGCGTCCGCCTCTACCGTGTCCGGAGCCGAAGCCTGATGTCCGCCGCCACCCGCACCGCCCTGGCCTTCACCGCCGTCACCACGGTCGGTGGACTCCTCCCCGCCGACATGCTGCTGCGCGTCGCCGAGGCACGGAACCTGCCGGGCACCAAGTCCGCCGACTACGGCCTGCCCGCGTCGGTGCCCGTGCGCGACGAGGCCGAGCGCGCCTGGGAGTACCTCAAGCCGCTCTGGCGCGAGCTGCGCACCGCCCTGCCCTCGGACCCGGTCACGGGCGCGCCCGCCGCCGACCCGACCGGCCGGGCCGGCACCGACTGGCTCGCCCAGCTCTTCCGCAAGCTGGACTTCGGCGCGCTGACAGAGGTCGGCGCGCCAGGTATCCCGGCCGACTCCGACCCGGACAAGCACTTCGCGGTCTCCCACCGCCACGGCCCGGCCCTCGTCCACCAGATCCGCTGGAACCAGGAGCTCGACAAGCGCCCGGCGGCAGGTCAGGTCCCGCCGCAGTCCATGCTCCAGGACTGCCTCAACCGCACCGAGGCCCACCTGTGGGCCGTCCTCACCAACGGCCGCCGGCTGCGCCTGCTGCGCGACTCGTCGTCCTTCGCGACGGCGGCCTACGTCGAGTTCGACCTCGAGGCCATGTTCGACGGCGAGCTGTTCAGCGAGTTCGTGCTGCTGTACTGCGTGCTGCACGCGTCGCGCTTCGCGGTGGCGGAGGGGACGGCGCCTTCGGGGTGCTGGCTGGAGAAGTGGCGTGCGGAGGCGGTCACTTCAGGGGCCCGTGCCCTGGACCAGCTGCGGCTGGGCGTGCAGAACGCCCTGACCGTGCTCGGCACCGGATTCCTGCGGCATCCGGACAACGCCCGGCTGCGGGAGGACATCGACCCCAAGGCACTCCGGGACGCCCTGCTGCGGCTCGTCTACCGCCTGCTGTTCGTCTTCGTCGCCGAGGACCGAGAGGCCCTGCTCGACCCGGAGGCCGGCGAGCGGCAGCGGGCGGCGTACGAGCGGTACTTCTCGTCGGCGCGGCTGCGCGAGCGGGCCCGCCGACGGCAGGGCACGGCGCACGGCGACCAGTACGAGGCGCTGCGGATCGTCCTCGACGCGCTGGGGGCGGAGGGTGGCCGCCACGAACTGGGGCTGCCCGGCCTCGGCGGCCTGTTCTCCCGCACGGAGGCCGACGCGCCGCTCGACGGCCTGAAGCTGTCCAACGAGGCGCTGCTCGCCGCGGTGCGCCATCTCGCCCAGGTCCGCGACCCGGGTGCGCGGCGCTGGCGCTCCGTCGACTACCGCCACCTGGACGCCGAGGAGCTGGGCTCGGTCTACGAGTCCCTGCTGGAGCTGGAACCCAAGCA
This sequence comes from Streptomyces kurssanovii, assembly GCF_040677245.1. NCBI lineage: Bacteria > Bacillati > Actinomycetota > Actinomycetes > Kitasatosporales > Streptomycetaceae > Streptomyces > Streptomyces kurssanovii. The sequence continues at coordinate 175,792 of NZ_JBFAQK010000005.1, read as the reverse complement.
CTCGGCGACGGACCGCTCCTTCGAGCTGATCGAGGTGGCGGGCAACAGCCGTAAGACGACAGGTAGTTACTACACCCCGTCCTCCCTCATCGAGTGCCTGCTCGACACGACGCTCGACCCGGTCATAGACGACGCCGTCAAACGCGGCGAGCAGCGGGCCACGGCGGCCGGCCGTCCCGACCCGGCCGACGACATCGTCAAGGAACTGCTCTCCCTGACGGTCTGCGACCCGGCGTGCGGCTCCGGACACTTCCTGGTCGCCTCGGCCCGCCGCATCGCGAAGCGTGTGGCATCGGTGCGCGAGCGCAACCCGGAGCCGACGGTCGACGCGGTGCGTCATGCGCTGCACGAGGTCGTCGCGCGCTGCATCTACGGCGTGGACCTCAACCCCATGGCCGTGGAGCTGGCCAAGGTGTCGCTGTGGCTGGAGGCCATGGAACCGGGCAAGGCGCTCGGCTTCCTGGACGCCCACGTCAAGCGGGGCAACGGTCTGATCGGCGCGACGCCGAAGCTGCTGGCGGACGGCGTCCCGGACGACGCCTTCAAGCCGATCGAGGGCGACGACCGGAAGCACGCGGCCGGACTCGTCAAGCGGAACAAGGTTCAGCGCGGCGGCCAGGACGAGCTTCGGTTCGACACGGACACGCTGCCCGGCAATGAGCGGTACGCCGCCGAACTCGCGCGCATCACCACCGCCCCCTCCGACCTACTGGAGCAGGTTCGCGAGCAGGAGTCCGCCTACCGTGCGCACAGGGAGTCATCCTCCTACGCCGACGACCTGCACGCAGCCGACGCGTGGTGCGCCGCGTTCGTCTGGCCCAAGCACGCCGGCGCCCCGGAGGCCCCGACCGACCAGGTGTTCCGCGCGCTGCGGGGCCGGGACCGTTCTGTGGTTCCGGACACCACGCACGCCACGATCCGGGAGCTGCGGGACCAGTACCGCTTCTTCCACTGGCACCTGGAGTTCCCGGAGGTGTTCGCGGTCCCGAAGTCGGGCGCGGGCGTCCAGCCGGGGACAGGGTGGGCCGGGGGGTTCGACGCGGTGGTGGGGAACCCGCCGTGGGAGCGGGTCAAGCTCACAGAGCAGGAGTTCTTCGCCCAGCGGGACGCCAAGATCGCCGAGGCGAAGAACGCGGCGGCCCGCAAGCATCTCATCAGCGCCCTCCGTGAGGATCAGGACCGCGCCCCCCTATACGCCGAGTTCGAGGCCGCCAAGCGCCGCGCGGAGGGCGAGAGCCACTTCTTGCGTGTCAGCAACCGCTATCCCCTGACTGGGCGCGGTGACATCAATACATACGCAGCCTTCGCGGAGACGGATCGAGCTCTTACGGGGCCACGCGGCCGGACCGGTGTGATCGTTCCCACGGGCATCGCGACGGATGCGACGACCCAGTTCTTCATCAAGGACATCGTCACAAAGGGTCAGCTCGCAGCGCTATACGACTTCGAGAACGAGGACAAGGTTTTCCCCGAGGTCCACAACCAGCTGCGGTTCTGCCTGTTCATGCTGCGCGGTTCGGGCAGCCTCCAGGAACCGATCCGGATGGTATTCAAGGTGCGACAGCCTGAGCAGATCGTCGATCGGAGTTACCTCCTGTCAGCCGAGGACATCCTGGCCATGAACCCGAACACCGGGACCTGCCCCGTGTTCGGGAGTAGGCGGGACGCAGACATCACTCTGGGCGTGTACCGCCGCGTGCCCGTCCTGATCGACGAGACGAAGGAGGCGGGCGGCAATCCCTGGGGCATCTCTTTCATGAGCATGTTCCACATGTCGAACGACTCGCACCTGTTCCGTCCGGCTGCGCAGAGCGGCGAGACCTTCGACGACCTCATCAAGAACGGTTGGGGCCTCGAAGGCAACGTCCTCGTACGCGACGAGGAGCACCTACTGCCGCTATACGAGGCCAAGATGATCCACCATTACGACCATCGCTTCTCGACGTATGAGCACGCGACCGAGAAGCAGCTAAACAAGGGCACACTCCCTCGCTTCACGGTGGAGCAGCACCAGGATTCATCCGCGGCTCCGATGCCACGCTACTGGGTGCCAGAGAATGACATCCCTACGGGCGAGTTCGACAAGGGCGGTGAGGAGATCAGGCATCTCGGGGTGCGCAGCCGGCTGGCAGCCAAGCAGTGGGATAGGAGTTGGCTGTTGGGGTGGCGAGACATCACCAACAAGAGCAACGAACGCACAATGATCGCCTCGGTTGTGCCTACCCACGGTTTCGGGAACTCGTTCTTCTTGGCACTCCCGGCTCAGCCACGCCAAGGTCCACTCCTCGCAGCCGTCTGGTCATCCATGGCCTGTGACTACGCCGTCCGCCAGAAGATCGGCGGCACGCACCTCACCTTTGGCTACGTCCAGCAGATGCCGGTCCCCGCGCCCACCCAGCTCGCCCCCCACGCGCCCTTCGTCGTCCCGCGGTTTCTCGAGCTGACCTACAGCTCCGCCGACATGAGGGCGTTCGCCCGCGATCTCGGCGACACCGGCACCCCCTTCCGCTGGGAGCCCGACCGCCGTGCCGTCATCCGCGCCGAGCTGGATGCCCTCTTCTTCCACCTCTACGGCATCACCCGCGACGACACCGCCTACATCCTCGACACCTTCAACGTCACGCGCGACAACGACATCAAGGCGCACGGCGAGTACCGCACCAAGAACCTGATCCTCGCCGAGTACGACCGCATGGCCGCCGCCGGCCTGACCCTCGAGAACCCGCTCATCGAGGGCGAGTCCGGCTCCTACCGCTCCACCCTCACCCCGCCCCCCGGCCAGGGCCCCCGACACGGCTGATCTCCCGATCCCTGGGTGGCCGACCAGGCGAAGGCCGCCCAGGGGTGCCCGCCCCCTCGTACAAGGAACCAACGCACGTGGTACGTCGAAGCCAGACCAGCAACCCCCGCTCGGCCGTCGTCCTTACCTCGGGCGCCGACTGGGGCACACGTGCCGCCCGGCAGCGGCGAAGCAGCGGGGCCGAGTCCCCGATACCCCGGCGGCAGCCCGCGAAGATCAAAGCCCTGCAGCAGACCATCGGGGTGGCGCGCATGGCGATCAACAACAAGCGCTGGCACCAGGCGCGTTACGCACTCAGCCGGGCACGGGCCCTCGTCAACGCTCTTCCCGCCAACCTGGCCGTCCAGGAGCGCGAGCAGTTGTCGCAGCTCCGCAGGAAGTTCGCGGCGCGCAATACACCGGCCGCCAGAAGCGGCAAGAAGCCGACTCCCGCCGCCCGTGCGGCCGGGAAGAAGCAGGCCTCGAAGTCCACGGCGAAGAAGTCCACCGCGAAAGCCGCATCCCAGAAGCCGAAGCCCGCGCCCGTTCGCGACCTCGGCGACCGCTACATCAACCGCGCAGCCCTCGGTTACACGCCGACCGGCGAGGCGTAAGGCAACCGACAGAGAGCACTTGCCCCGGGCGGCTCGCCCGCCGACCTGACTCCGCGCCACCGGGGGGGCGCAGAAGCGCGAAGCGGCACTCCAACGCTTCCGTGCCCCGACTACGGACCTGTCAGCGACGTTTCCGGCCTCATAAGACTGGGCCCGCCAAGAACCACAGGGCCGGCCCCACTTCCCGCAGCGAGGAGAGCTCATGGAGCCACGCGGCTACCGCATGGTCGTCTCGACCGAGCGCAACTACGTCGACACATGTGCCGTCGCGGAGCGCCGGCTGATCGAATGGCTCCGTGACAAGGGGTACGACCCTTCCGGAATGGACGAGGGACGGACCGAAGTCGCCTCCCACGCCATACTCGACCGGGACTCCGAGTCCGGAAGGAACGGCGCTTACAGCCGGTGGCGCATGCGCGAGACACCCACCGCCACCTCGGGCACCTGGCAGTCGACGCTCGTCGTACGCTCCGGCCTGCCCGAGGACAAGGGCCGCACCTGGGTACAGGTCGACATCGAGCACCAACCGGCTCACGAGGGCGAATTGCCCAAACGAGCCAACACTCCGAACATCGTCCGGTCCCTCCTGGACTCGTTGGAGGCACGCGACGGGCAGGCCGACGTCGCCGCGGAGCCTGCGTTCATCGAGACCGACGACGTGGACGACCTGATCGAGGAACTGTGCGACGCCACACGCCGGTTGCCCGTCGTCATCGCCACGGTGCCGTACGGAAGAAACCCCGACGACTGGTCGCACTCGGTCGTGAAGCCGCTCTTCCGCTATTTGCACGGGCTGGCCGTACTGTACGTCCTCGCCCCTGAGGCAGAGCCCAAGTTCAACACAGCACTGGAATACCACCCCGTGTTCGGCGGCGGCGTCCGCACCTACGTGCCCGGACTCGACCCGGCCTGGAAGCCCGACGGGCAGCGGCATCCTGTGATGTCGCGCCGGACGATTGAGGGCAACGTCCGCCGCGCCGCGTCCATACTGGCCGCGCTTCCGCAACGGATATCCTCGCGCCACACGCTGCCCGCCGCCCTGCTCAGCGTCCCGCGTCACCGAGCACGCCCCCGGCCGACCACGGACGGCACGGACGTCCTCCAGCTCCGTGCGGACAACTCCGCCCTCACCGCGCTCCTGGACGAGGCGGAGCAGGCGGAGGTGATGCGGGTCAACGAGATCAACGATCTGTACGCAGAACTCGCGAAGACCGAACAGGGAAGCGACGAGCTGCGAGGCGAGAACGAGGACCTGTACGACAAGGTCCAGGAGTCACAGCGCCTCATAAGCTACCTGCGCGAACGCCTGCGCGCCGTGGGCGAGTCCGCCGCTGCCTACGCCCCGACCGACACACCGGTCATCAACTATCCGACGTCTTTCGAGGACCTGCTGGAACGGCTGGGCGAGCTGCCGTACCTCTCCTTCACGGGCAACCGCAAGATCACCCAGGCTCTGGACAGCCAGTCGGTGGACAACTGGCTGAGCGTGGCCTGGGACGGCCTGCTCACGCTGAATCACTTCGCCGAAGCCTCGGCCGACGGCACGGCCGGCGGAGACTTCCTGAGCTGGTGCAAGTCCGACGACTCCAGCGCGTTCCCCTTCCCGGCGGCCAAGGTGGCCATGCGCGAGTCCGACACCGTCGCCAGGAACGGGAAACTGCGCGGCGAGCGCACGCTCCCGGTCCCGGTGTCGGTCGACCCGAGCGGCCGGACGTTCATGCAGGCTCACCTGAAGATCGGCCGCGGCAACACCATCGCCCCGCGCCTCCACTTCTACGAGGACGGCCCCCGGTCCGGGAAGGTCTACGTCGGCTACCTCGGCCCGCATCTGCGCAACACCCTCACCTGAGCGCCCGCCGGTCCATCGGGGCACGCGCTCGGGCCGGAGTGCGCACGCCGCTGTGCCGCCCGCCCTCCGGCTTCCCGGAAACAGGCGGCACCCCGGTTGCTCAGTGCTCCGACACGAACCGCATGAACGATGTCCACTCGGCACGTGCGACCACGAAGGCCGGGAGTGTCACGTCCTTGGAGTCCCGGACGTGGACGCCCTGTTCGGCGATCGCGACCTCTATGCAGCTGTCACCCTCACTGCCGCTGTAGCTGGACTTGAACCAGGCGAGTTCCGTCGTACCGCTGTTCATCGCTCTCCTCGAAGTCGCTCCAGCAGGTCCCGGGATTCTGTGGGACTCAGGGCCTGCGAGCGCAGTGTTTCATAGCGTTGGCAGACGACACTCACCTCTTTCGGGTCGGAGATCAGCCGCCCGTTCTTCTGCCCCTCGGAGTACCCCAGCCGCCGCCCCTCCCGAGTTTCCAGAACCTGCACCGGCCCGTCCAGGCATGCGTGCAGCCCGGCGTCCAGCGGAACCACCTGAAGCGTCACGTTGCGCGGCGCGGTCAGCTCGAGAACGTGGTTCAGCAACTCGCGCATCGCCTCCGCGTCCCCGAACCGCCGCCAGAAGACGTGCTCCTCGACGATGAAGCTGAACGGCACGGTCGGCCGCTCCCGCATCATCGCCTGCCGCTCCATCCGGGCGGTGAGCTGCACCTCCAGCTCCTCGTCCGTCCGCAGCGGGATCGTGCCCTCGAACACCGCCCGCGCGTACGCCTCCGACTGCAGCAACCCCGGCACCAGTCGGCACTCGTACGTGCACAGGCTCACCGCCTCCCGCTCCAGCCGTGCCCACCGCCGGAACCACGCCGCGAGCCCGGCCTCGCCCCGCGTGAGATGCCGCGCCGCCTTCCGTAACGCACCCGTGTTGCCGAGCGCTTCCTCCGCGCGCTCCACGAACGCCTCGTCCGGCATCCGCCGCCCCAACTCCACCGACTCCACGGTGTGTTTGGAGTACGCGACCTGGGCGCCGAGGTCGACCCTGCTGAGCCCCGCGTGCTCGCGCAGGGCCTGGACGACCGCACCGAACGTGCGCAGACTGTCGGACGGTGAGGGCTCGCGCTCCCAGTCCCCCGCCTCGGCCGCCCGCGTGTCGATGCCTCCGGCCGCGTCCCCATCGACGATGCCCATCCGCCGCCCCTCTCCTACCGCACGGCAGCCCATTGCGCCGCCCGCACTCACGACTCAGCGTGACGGAGCGGCGAGCGTACTGTCCACTCCATGTGCCCGTACGCTGACTCCGCGTACGAGGCTCGGGGCTCGCCCACCCCCGGACCGGACGGCCACGCTGGCTCCATGAATCACCCCTCCCTCCAACTGAAGGCCCAGGTCCGGACGTTCTCGCAGCTGCTGTCGTCCACGCGGCGGGGCGCCCGGCTGGCGCGGCTACTCGCTACGACGGAGCTGCGCTCCTGGAGCGCCCCACAGGACCTCACGGAGCGTGCCGAACTCATCGTCGCGGAGCTCGCCGCCAACGCCGTATTCCACGGCCGCCTGCCCGGCCGCTGCTTCCGGCTCACGCTCACCTTCGACCCACCCGCCGGCCGGCTCCGCGTCGAGGTCAGTGACGCCCGCGGGGACCTCCACCCGCTCCCCCGCCCCACGGACACCGCACCCGACCCACTCCCCACCAGCGGACGCGGCCTGACCCTCGTCACCGCCCTCGCCGACCACTGGGACTGCGCCCCCTACCCACCCAGCGGCAAGACCGTCCGGGCCGAGCTGCTCGACACCACTTCATGATCACATCGGCGGGAGGGCGGCTGCCGTACCCCGTGCGGTGAGCGCCTGTTCCGTCAGGCACGTATCCCCAGCTTGAGGGCGGCTTCATGAGCCTTCTCGTCGGCCATGGCGATGAATCGCTTACGTCCGCCATGGGTCTGGAACTCCGCCCGCGACCTGACCAGGAGGGATTCCGCCTGCTCCGTCAGCTTGTGTGCCGCTTTCAGCGCCTTGATGTGGTCCTTGGTGTAGCGATTGGACGGCAGGGCGTGGACCTCACTCGTATGCGCACGGACGCGAGTGATCAGGCGACGCACGGTCTGCCGCTGAGCTTCCAGCTCGGCGGCACGCTGACTCGCCCGCAGGTTCGACGTCTGCCCGCCCCACGCAGCCGCCCGGCTCTCGCTGGACACCGTCCGGCTCCATCCGGAGGCCGGGGCCGGGGCCGGACGAGCGGACAGGCGAGCCGCTGCCTCGTTCAGCGCGGTGATGTGACCGATTTCCTGGAGGGAGAAAAGCGCGATCCCTCTGTCTTCGGCGAACTGCCGGGCGGCGGCCGTGTAGCCGCCGGACGCGTAGAACAGCAGATGCTGGTGCGCGTCCGCCACTCCCCGCAGTTCTCGAACGGGGCCGACACCGATCGGCTGGCTGTAGTGCTTCACCTGCGCGACGGCGTCTCGGGCGATCACGTCGATGCCCCCGTCCGCGCCGGCGGCCGTCACCTGCGCGTCGGTGAAACCGAGACCGCGCATGTGGTCGACGGCGGCGAGCTCTGCGTCCTGCCACGTACGGATGGCTCTCGCGCGGTACACCGTCTCCTGTGAGCCGGCGCTTCCCTCCGCTCGCCATGCTGCTGATGTCTGACCGACCGCCGAGCGGTGCGCTTCAGGCCTCCCCTCGGCACCCCCGTTGTCCTGCGTGACATGTGGAGGAGCAGGTGGGGTGTTGCCCTCGGCTAACCGGCCGGCGTCGGCCAAGGCGCGGGCCGCAGCCGTGGAAAGGGGCTTGAGCTCTATCGCGCCTTCGGGCCCGTCGAGCACGACCGCCTCGACAAACCGGGACTGACTCCCGCTCTCCAGGACGGTGAGGGGGCGGCGCAGTTCCGTGTGTTCCACCTTGAAGGTGCCCTTCCACAGGAGGAGACGCCGACCGGTCAGCGCGCCTTGGAACCGGACGGTGGCGAACAGCAGCTCGACCCGTTCACCGGGCGCCAGACGCGCTAATAACTGTTCAGCCTGCGGTGAGTTGCTCACCCAGCCGCTGCCCCGAACAGCGGCGGAGGTACGGGGGTCGCTGCGAAGATTTGACACCGGACCATCTTGCGCCAATCACCCGCGCTGGGCGTAGGCCGCGGCGCGGACTTCGCGCTCGGAAGCCCCTCGCCGGGCAGCGCTTCCCTTGCCGAACGCTGGCTGCGGGCACGCATGGAGCAGCCACGCCTTCTTCCCCATCCGGCATCGGCTGCACGGGGTGATGCCCTCGCCGAGACGGTCACACCTCTGGATCAGAAGAGATTGGATGTCTCGTCGAAGTCGCTGACCGGAGGTCTCGGCCTCCCGCTGGCCTCGCGGAACTCGTCCGGGCTGTAGCGAAGCCGGAAGGTATGGGTGTGGTCCTCGTCAACCCAATACAGGGTGATGGCGGAGAGCAGGTTCCGCGCCATCCAATGAGTACGGGACCGGATTCCCTCCTCCTGGTCAAGAATCCATGCCTCCACCTGCTCCGGCAGGCTGAAGGTCAGCCTGTAGCCGACGCCTTCGCGTGGTTCGATGGACCACAGGGGATGCCCCACCGTCCGATGGTTCCTGCGCACGCGGACGGCGTGGGTGGGCTGTTCGCGCGCGTGCCTGAGAAAGGCTCGGAGATCGTTAGAGCCAAGCCCGAGGACGAAAGGAGCGGCGGGAAAGGCCAGAACGAGTCCCAGTGACGACCGGCGCAGACCCGCCGCCAGCGCGTCGAGCGGACCGGTCACGGAGGGAGAACGGGCTACGGGTTCTTCCCACAGGTCCAGCAGATGCCGGCGCAAGTAGTTGCGCATCTCGTAAACGGTGGGCCGCTGACTCGGCGGCATCGGCATCGCGGCGTCGTAGACCGACTTGGCAGCCGCCCCCACCAAGTTGCGCATGGACTGGAAGTCGGGCAAAGACAGGTCGATGAGAGAGATCTGATGGGCGAGCGCGAACTCCTGCGCATCCCGCGTGAACCCTGAAGTCGAGAAGATCGCGTAACTGTAGTGATAGCGCGCCCTCGGGCGGTGAGGGCCCGAGCCGTTGCTCCATGTGGTGACGACATTCTGATTCAGATCGTGCACGACACCATGACCGTTGCGCACGACAGGGAGACCGACCTTTGAGCTGGTGAACTTCGCCTCGGTGAACAGACGTATCGGGAGCGAGAACGGGGGCACGTAGGGGAACTCGCCCAGACTGTCCGCTTGGTGCCAGGCCCCGCGGCCCCGCACCACCAGTCCGTGTGTGCGTTTCTCCAACACCTTCCACGGCGGCCTGGCCTGGTCGTCCTGCTCTGTCAGCAGACGGTACCCACTGGACCTCAGCAGCCAGGCAAGGACCTCTTCGAGAAGGTATCCCCTCAGTGTTCTCAGCCCCACCATGGCGTGACCTTATGCAAGCCGCTCCTGATTAATCATCAGAACGGTGAAGTTTCGCCCCCGAGAAGCGTCGTCCCTGCCCGAGATCCGGGACGGCACCGCCGGCAGCGGTGCGTGGTGCAATCTGCAGGAGCGACAAGGCGGCGCCTGGCGTGGGCGTGCCCGTCGCAGCAGGCACGCATCCCCAGCCACTCGCCGCATCCGCGCCGGAGCCGCACACTCGTCTCAGCAGGCCTACGCCTCCGCGGGCAGCGCGGGGAACACGACCACCGAGCCGTCCTTGTCGCGGGCGATCTCGATCGCCACATCCGTCGGGCGGCCGCCCACCGCGACGCCGTCGCCCAGCCCACGGATCTGGTACGCCGTACGCATCAGCCGGTCGACCTCACCGTTCGTCAGGACGGGACGCACACTCTTCGGGCGCGCCAGCTCCAACGCCGACAGGCGCAGCAGGACACCGGCAAGGCCCTTCTCCAGCTCGTCGAGGCGCTGCTCGTCATCCCTCAGCGCACGGGTGAAGTTCTCGAACAGGTTGTCGGGCTCGCTCTGGGCCAGCTCGACCGCCTGGAGGACATTGACACGCCGCTTCAACGCGATGGCCAGGGCGGCCAGTTCGAGGTGGGTGCGGAACGTGCCACCCTGTTCGTCCACACCGGGGAACGACTCGGTCAGCGTGCCGATGTCGACGGGCTCACCGTCGGGAAGTTTGTCGAGCGTGCTCGTCCACCGGGCCAGGCGGATGTCGGCCTTGCTCAGCGCGGTGTCGATGGCGTGCACCGCCGAGTCGAGTCCCAGCGAGACACCGAGCTTGCCCTGGTCCAGCAGGATGGCCGTGGCCTTGTCGATGGCGGGATGGCAGCCGTTGAGCGCGCTGTGCTCGTCGTCGAGCTTGTCCGCCTGAAGCTGCTCCAGCAGTTCCGTGATGTGCTCGATGGCCTCCTGCCGCTTGGCGTCGGCGTGCGCGCTCACCCCGACCGCCACGGCCATGAGCACGAGCGGTGCGGCCACGGTGAGCAGCGTGCCCCCGGCGGCCGCGGCACCGGCGGTCGCACCGGCCCCGCCGGCCGTACCAGCCGCTGCCGCTCCTCCGGCAGGCACGAACGTGGCTTGGGCGGCGATCTTGCCCGTCGCCGGATCCACGATGGGGCCACGGATACCGCCGGCCACCGCCTTCGACCTCATCGGGCGGAGGATGCCCTGACCGACCTGCTTGGCGACCTTCGCCGGAACCACCATGACGTACAGCCCCTCGCCAGAAGCCGTCGCCTTGGCCGCCGCGGAACCGCGCGCCGACTGTGTGACCAGCTGCGACAGGTGCTGCGCCAGCGGACTCGCGGCGTCGAGCGAGATGCCCCGGCTGCGGTCGAGCTTGTCCGGTAGCGGATGCAACTCGAGTGTGGCGATCGGCCGGTCGGCCAACGCGGCCAGCACGCCGCGCAGTTCGGTCAGACGCTCAGCCGTCATCGGCCCGTCCCCGGCCACCGACGGCACCTGGACGTCACCTGTCGCCAGCGTCCACACCGGAACGGTCGTTGCCTTGCGGTAGTCAATCATCGTCTCCCCTAGTTTCCCATGACAGCCTACGGCTGACGCCCGACGAGCACGGTGGACTCTCGTCCTCCCGGATCGCAGCACTCGGACGTCATTCGCCGCACATCGCTACCCGCGCCCAACGCCGACTGCCGTCCAAGCGGTGACGCCGCCGAATCCGATGTGGTGCGGGCCCGTTCGGTCCTGCACAGCACGTCCCGAGGGCCCTGATCCCCTGCCCCCCCATGGCCCTCTCCGGGCTCAGTCGAGCAGCCGCTCCGCGCGCTCCGGTACGCCCCGGATGTGGCGGCCGCCGGCGACCATGGCGCGCAGGAGCCCGTGCGCTTCGGTGCAGGGGATCAGCCCGGACACGGCGGCTTCGCGCATGAGGGTGACGGTGTTCTTGACGGGAATGCCGTGCGTGGTGGCGTACTCACCGGCGTCGCGGTCGTCCGTGATCCAGACCGCCCCGGCGAACTCCCGTCGTGTTTGGATGAGGGCGAGAGTTTCGGCTTCGCCCAGGTGGCGCAGGGGTTCGCTCGCGGAACCGCCGAAGACCGCCCGGCGAAGCCGGTCCGCGAGGGCGATTTCCGCGTCGGTGGACAGCTCGATCGGCTCGCCCAGCCAGCCGTCAAGCGGGAGTTGGACGAGTTCCCTCACGTGGGCGGCTGAGCGGCGGGCTTCCTCCGCCACCGCTTCGGTCCATCGGCCGCAGCCGTCCAGCACCTTGCGGAGCAGATCGAGACGGTTCACGGTGCCGAAGTTGCAGAGGACCGTGTTGTCGGGGAAGAGGCTGACCCGACCGAGGAGGGGTTGAGGGCTTGTCACGGCTGGAATACCGGGTCGCCCTTCTCGTCCTCCGGCAGAGGGCGGGGCGGCGGTGCGGGTTCCAGTATGGCTCTCAGGTCGTCGACCGTGCGGTTCAGGTAGGCGGCCAGCGGGCGCAGCGTCGTCTCGCCGGCCTCGTAGGCGGCGTGCAGCAGTTCCATCGGGACGAGCGGCGGGCGGGGCGCCGCGGATTCGGCGCGGTGCCGGTAGTGGTCGTCGAGCCGGCCCGCCAGTACGTGGCAGATCTCCGTGGTGAAGCCGCGGAAACGGTCGCGGCGGGCGGTGTCGAGAAGTCCGAGCCGGTGAAGGCGCGCGGCCAGCGCGCTCGGCGAGACCTTGAAGGCGACGACGAGTTCGCTGAGTTCGGCGTCGGTGGGGTTGCGCGGGTCGGTAACGGTGCGTTCCCAGGCAGCTCGCACTTCTGCCTCCGGCAGCAGGAAGTGGGCGGCGAAGACGTTGGCCCGCACCTCTGTGTAGTCCTTCTGCTTACCGGGTTCCGGTGCCGTGTCGGCGCGCAGGTCCTGGGCGTCGTGGGCGAGGAGGTGTCCGACCTCGTGGGCCAGGGTGAAACGCGCGCGAGTCCACTCCTGGGTGGTCGCGAGCAGGACGATGCGGAAGGCGTCCGACTGCCATGTGGCGCCCGACAGGGCGGCTTGGGAAGGGAATTCGACGAGGGCCACGTCGATGCCGCAGTGGTCGCCGAGGAGCCGAATGAGGTCCGCAAGGTCCATACCCGCCGGGGAACCCGCCCCCAGCTGTTCCAGGTGTTCCGTGAGATCGGCGGCGAGCTGCTCCCCCTGGTCGACATACCGTTCGAGCTCGGTGCGAAGTTCGGGGAGGTGCGGCATCGGGCGCGGACGGCCGAGCAGGTTCAGAACGTCGTAGGCGTTCTGGAAACGGCAGGCGATCTCCTCGATCTCGGCCCATCTGGTCCCTTCGGCCACGGCCCCGGCGGGGCGGGCTGCGGAGCGGGGGCGCACCGGCTCGCGTCCGCTGAGCAGCCAGTCCACGGTCGTGTCGAAGGCTTCCGCGATACGGGCGAGATCGAGGGAGCTGAAACGGCGTACGCCGCTCAGCGACTTGGACAGCTTGTCCCGGGAGAGGCCCACCCGTTCGGCGAACGCCGCTTGGGAGAGGGAGGCTGCGTCCATAACCTTGCGCACACGGTCGTTCACAGTCTCGGTCATATCCGCACCATAATGACGTGTTGCGAAAATCGCAACACATGAGCGGCGGGTGACAGGACTCAAGAGGGTGCGAAGATCCATCGTCGCTTCACCTCTCACTTCGTCACCACCCAACCGCCCAGCCTCTCCAGGTGCCGCGGCAGCCCACTGCCCTGCCAGCCCAGCACCAGCCGCTCACGGGCGCGGGTGATCATGACGTAATAGGCCATGCGCAGGGCGGCTGCAGTGGGGTCGTTGTCGGCGTCGGTCTCGCAGTCGGGTACGACGACGGTGTCGAAGTCGAGGCCCTTGGCGCTGGCACGGTGGACGACGACCACGCCGGGGCGAGCGAGGTCGAGGTCGCGGTAGCGGCCGGCGGAGGCCGCCGAGCTGTAGAGCTGGGGCTCCTGGGCGAGGCCCGCCCGTTCCAGGCGCCGCATCAGATCGGCCGCCGTGCGGAGGGAGCCGACGATGACGCCGATGCGGTGCCGCGGCTGCCGGGCCGCCATGGTGACGACGTCCTCGGCGAGGTCCTGGCTGCCCGAGTAGTGGCGCAGGACGGGGAGGACGCCGCTGCGCAGCGGTATCTCGGGCTGGGGGCCGCCGGTGCGGAAGTGTTCGGCCAGAGAGGCGATCTCACGTGTGTTGCGATGATTGCCGGCGATGTCCACACGTCCCGTGGCACGACCGAGGGCGTCGGCGATCTCGGTGAGGGTGGAGTTCGTCTCGGTGAGGCGCTGGCACTCGTCGGCGAACACGGTGACGGATGCGGCAGCCAGGCGGGCCACGCGGTAGAAGGCGGGCGGCAGGTCCTGGCCCTCGTCGACGACGAGGTGCGGTGTGGAGGGATCTCCGTTCCCGAAGGTCGCTGCGGCCCGATGCGTGAGGGCCGTCCAGTCGAACCAGCCGTCCTCGGTGGACGGGGCGTCACGCCCGAACCGGCGCAGGACCCAGCTGTGGACGGTGGACGCCACGGCGGGCGCGCCTGGGACCGTGAGTCCCTGGAGCATCCCGTGCAGGAGCTGGCGCAGAAGGTTGGAGCGGGACAGCAGCAGGGTGGGACGTCCGGTGAGGGCGAGGTGGACGGCGCGGTGTGCGGCGAGCAGGCTCTTGCCGCTGCCGGGCGGGCCGCTGACGACGTGGTGGCCGGTCAGCGGCAGAGAGTCCAGGCAGTCGCGCTGCGCCGGGGTGAGGTCGGGGTGGAGAACGGGGGCGTTCGCGGTGGTCATGGGCGTCATCCCAGGGCGGTGGCGGCGGCCGCGTACTCGCGGCTCGCGGTGAGGACGTCGGTGAAGTAGCCGGGGACGCGGGCGGAGCCGACGACCAGGGCACGGTCGAGGAGGGTGTTGCCGGTCTGGCAGCTCGTCTCGGGCAGCAGGGTGCAGGCGTGGCAGGCGGCCCGGTTGAGGTTGCCGAAGCCCTGGCCGGTGTGCTCGGCGCACAGCGGGTCGGCCGAGCACCAGGCGGCCGCTTCCAGCATCCGGATGAGCGTCTCGGCGAACCGCGGTGCCTCTCCCTGCCGGACGAGGCCGCCAAGGGTGCCTTCCGCGTCGCCTGCGGCGGTGTAGATCAGCAGGCCGTGCTGGCCGTACTCGGGGCGCCCGTACACGCGCTCGCGCAGGCTGGCAGTGGTGTAGCCGGAGTCGAACGAGAGCTGGCGGATGAGCAGGTGGGCGAGGGTGTGCAGGAGGAGGAAGCGGGGGGAGAGTTCACTGCCGGCGGTCTCGGCGAGCTGTTCGTCTCGGAACGACACGTCGAGGTCCGCTCGGACGCCCTGGACGTGGGACCGGACGCGGGGGTCGCTCTCCCAGGCGGCCAGGCGCTGCTCGTCGAGGGTGAGGACGATGCCCTCGCCGTACACCTCGGTCGCGGGCAGCCAGCGCAGACGCCCGCTGGTGTCGGCGGGCACGAGGGTGCCGTGCGGCGAGTGACGGCGGAACCCGGTCAGAGCCCGTACCTCGCGGAGGCGGTCGACGAGGACGACGCTGCCGACGTGTGTGTCGAGGGTGGCCCAGGGTTCTTCGGTCTCGCCGTCGAGACCGAGTCCGCTGCGGCGGATCGCGAACTCCGCTGTGGGTTCCGGGAGCTGGACGGCGTCGAAGGCGTACCACTCGTCGCGGCTCAGGTCGAGCTTGTCGGCCTGGGGCGCTCCGGCGCGTGGCGCGGGGGCACCCGTGGCCTCTGAGAGCAGTTGGTCGATGAGGGTGTCGGGCGCTTCAGTGTCGGATTTGATCATGTTGCGGAAGAGGTCGGCTCGATCCGTGCCGAGGGCGTCGAGCAGGATCGGCCAGTACGGGTGACCGAGGACGGTGTCCGCCGTGTTCAGTTCCGCCCGCGGGGGTTCGGCGGACTGGGGGATGTCCAGGGCCGAGTAGACGAGCGGGTAGTAGACGTTGCCGGCGGTGCGCTGCACGTTGTGCACCTGTTGGCCGCAGGAGGCGTGCTCGCTCCATCGCTGCCAGGGGTTGCGGCCGGAGCAGCGTCCGCCTTGAGGTCCGAGGATGTCGAGCAGGTCACGCTGGGCGCCGCAGGGTTTGCCGCCCGCCCCGGTCGCTTGGCAGCGCACCGAGAGCGCTTCGAGCCCGGAGGCGCGGTCGGCGACGCGGAAGCTGAGGCGGCGGGCCTTCCAGGCGTTGTCCGCCTCGGAACAGGCGGCCCGCTGCGCGGGCGCAAGGTGCGAGTGGGCCCAGTACCACCAGTCGATGTCGTCCAGATGCCCGTCCGGGCAGATGCGGACGAAGCGCATCGGGGTGAGGCGCGGCCCGGCAGCGCACGAGGTGCAGACAGGCGGTTCACCGGACTTCTCGTGCTCGCGCAGGAAGCGCACCATGGTCCGGCACGCTCCGCAGAACAGCCAGCCGGGAAAGCGGACGTACGGCACGCCCGGCCTGTCGGCCTGGTCATAGCGGTCGTTGAGGGTGTGGGGGGCGGCGAAGAATCCCGTCACGCCGAGCCGCGTGGCGAGCCTCTCCGAGACGACGGGGGTCTTGAGCTGCGGCCAGGATCCGATGCCGGCGGCGACGAAGGACTCGCCTTGGACGTCGAGGACGGCGCCCACGCCGAACGGCAGCACGGTCTGTGCCTGGCGGACCCTCAGTTTGCGCTTCACTGTCCTGCCCCCGTCACGGTGATCTGGCATTCCCGGTCGACGCTGCGCATGGAGTTGAGGGTCTCCCACAGGCCGTAGCGCTGCTCGAAGCCCTTCAGCAGGTTGTACTGGCCCTTGCCCTGGCTGCGGTAGTAGAGGTCCTTGCCCTCGGCGGCTGCCGTCGTGGCCTGCCGGTACCAGTCCTCCAGTAGGTATCCGAGTTCTGTGCGGACATCGGCGCGCACGGCGTCGGACCCGGCTCCCGTGGCACCGCTCTCCGCGGTCGCGGCCCGCTCGGCAAGAGCGTCGGCGATCCGCTCGGTTTCGTCCCGGTGGGCGGTGATGTGTCCTGCCTGGTTCTCCGCGGCCAGGCCGAGCCGGTGGCGTACGAGGACGACGAGCGCGGCATGCAGGGCGCGGCGTCGGGCGGGCAGGGACCAAGGGGTGATGCTGGCGGGTTCCACGTAGCGGTAGAGCGCCCGGTGGTAGTCCAGGAAGGTCTCGTAGTGGGACCGGTCGCGCGGGCGGGTGGCGTTGAAGTAGGTCACGACGAGTCCTGGCACTTGATGGCGGCCGACGCGGCTGGTGGCCTGGATGTACTCGGCGGTGGTCTTGGGCTGCCCCTGCATGAGCATGTAGGCGAGCCGCTTCACGTCGACACCGACGGAGAGCATGTTGGTGCACGGCAGGAAGGAGACGGACCGGGGATCGGTCCACGGCTTTTCGAGGCGGTCGAGCAGGATGGGCTGCTCGGCGCGCTTCAGGTTGCTGGTCAGTTCCTGTACGTCGCCGTCGCCGAGCAGGCGCACGCCCGCGCCCTGGTCGAGGCCTCGGAGCTGGGCCGGGATGTCGTCGCCGGCGGCGGTGACGGTCCGACCGAGCTCCCGCAGGCTGTGGTGGTAGGCGACAAGGGTCCAGTAGTCGTCGCGGTGTTCCTCGGGAAGCTGATGGACACCCTGGAGCATCGCGGCCGTGGTGGCGACCGCGCCGCGGCCCGCCGTGTGGCCCTGGGCCATCACGCCGAGGTAGAGACGGCCGGGCCGGCCGCTGTCGGGGACGGCGAAGAAGCTGTCGCGGGCGTCGAGCCCGGACGGCGGGAAGAGCTGCACGTCCTGGTGGTGGAGAGCCCGGACTTGTTCGGCCGAGCGCCGGATGGTGGCCGTGGCGGCGACGATCTTGGGCGGCCTGCCCTTCGCGTCGGTGCACAGTTCGAGGATTGCCGACTCGTAGAGGCCGACGGTGGTGCCGAGCGGTCCGGTGAGCAGGTGCAGCTCATCCTGGATGATCAGCGACGGGGGCGGGGTGGCCGTGCCGGCGCCGAAGAGCCGACCGGAGGACGGTTCCCAGGCGAGCCGGGCGAACTTGTCGACGGTGCCGAGGACGAAGGTCGGCGGATCCTTGTAGAGGTGTTGGTCGACGACGGCGACCGGCAGGACGTCGTGGAAATCGCACTCGTCGCGGGTGCAGTGGAATGCGAAGTCGTCCGTGTCGGCACGGACTCCGTAGTCGGATCGCATGCTGGACCGGTTCGCCGGCAGGATGCGGGTGCCGCACCACGGGCAGCGGTCGAGGATGAACACGTCCTCGGGGTGGGTGGCCTCGCGCTGCTCGTCGAAGGCGATTTTGGCCGCCAGGAAGCTGTTGGGAGTGGTGGTGTCGCCGACCCACAGGCCGACGGTGATCGGCTCGCCGCCGAGACCGAGCGCGGGTTCGGTGCGACGCAGGTGCTCCAGGGCGCAGATTGTGGTGGCGGCCCGCTGGAACTGCTGGGTGGTGAGCAGGCTGAGGGTGTATCGGCTGAGGACGGTCGTGCCGTCGCCTTCGCCGCGGATACGGCGCAGGGCGATGGTGAAGGCGGCCAGGAGGAGATACGCCTCGGTCTTGCCACCGCCGGTGGGGAACCAGATCAGGTCGGTGGTCCCGCGGTCGCGGTGGTCCGGGTCGGCGACGCCGTCGAGGGCGAGAAGGAAGTAGGCGAGCTGGAAGGGACGCCAGGTGGCCTCGGGGTCGACGGGCGGGTCGATGGCCACGGGGTCCGACCGGCGGCGTCGCAGGCCGGCCTGGTCGGGGGCGGAGTGCCGCATCTGCAGCAGCATGGCCCGCTGGGCGATGCGGAACGCGGCGAGGACGTCGGGGCGGTTCGGGTCACACAGGGTGCGCACGCCCGCCTCGATGCGGGTGACTGCCTGGCGGACGCGTTCGAGGATGCGCTCGGCGGCTTCCCGCCCCCAGGCGGGTACCTCGACGGATCGCTGGCCCACGTACCAGGCACGGTAGGAAGCGGCGAACTCGGCCAGTTCTTCACGGAGCTGGTCACGGGACACGCCCGGGTCCGCCAGGTGGGCGATCGTGAGCGCGGGGGCGTCGAGCGGTCCCCCGGCGCGGATGGCGGGCACCTCGGCGCGGGGCATGGCTTCACAGACGAGCAGGGCGACGGCATCGTCCTCGCAGCGGTCTTCACGGACCGCGCAACCGTGGCCGACGGCGTGGGTGACGACGTGCCGGTACTGCAGGCGCAGTTCGCGTTCCTCGGGGTCGCGGCTGGCGAGCCGGACGCTGGGGTAGGGCAGCACGGCACCGTCGGCGGGACGGACGGTGAGCTCGCACTGGAACAGCATGTCGTCCCAGCTCGGAGCCTTGCCGTCGGAGCCGTCGTGGCGCTTCTCGTTGACCAGGGCCACGGTGACGAGCGTGCCGTCGCCGTAGGAGCGGCGGGTGACCTGGATCTTCGCGCGGTCGTCGAGGACGGCCACCTCGTCCCGCTCAGGGCCGATCTTGTGTGTCTCGGACGTGAGGGGGACGCGCTGCCAGCGCCGCCCGCGGCCGGGTTCGTTCCTCTGGGTCTCGTAACGGGCGGCGGCGCAGGTCACTTCGATGTGAGCGGCGTCCGTGTAGAAGCTGAGGCCGAGCGAGGCGGGCAGCCAGCTGTTCGCCTCCGGCACCGGGTCGGGGGCCGGGTCCACGTCGGGGGCGGCGGGTTCGGCACCAGGCGCATCGGGGTCCTCGGCCGCGAGGGCGAGCTGCCTCTGGAGATCAGCCTGTTGGGGGTAGAGCGTCCCCATGAGGTACTGCCGGTCGGGCGGCGCGTCGAGAACCTCGTGGTCATCACCGGCGGGTCCGACGAGCTGGCGGGTGAGGTAGTCGACCAGCTCCTGGCGCGGGTCCATGGGCGGTTCCTTGAGGTCGAGTTAAGGCATGGAGAGGGCAAGGCAGGCAGATCGTGCGATGCGGCCGGTCTACAGGTGTGATGGCAACATCCGGTGGCGGATGAGCTGGCCACGGAACTTCGCCTTGGCCTTGGATTCGACCTGGCGGATTCGTTCACGGGTGACACCGAAGACAGTTCCGAGGTCTTCCAGGGTGTCCGGCTCGTCGCCGTCGAGACCGGTGCGCCGGACGAGGACGTGCCGTTCGCGCTCGGAGAGGTGCCCAAGTACGTGCCTCAGGCATGCCTGAAGCTCATTGCGGAGCACCACCGTGAGGGGTCCGGGGAGTCGGCTCGGTCCGATGACCAGGTCACCGAGAGCGGTGTCGTCGCCGATGATCCGGTCCAGAGAGTCGGTGGGCCGGCTTATCCTGCGCACCTGTTCAACCTCGGCGAAGGTCAGACCGCTCACGAAGGCCACGTTGTCGACGGTTCTGGCACGGCCTTCACCGAGCAGCTTGCGCTCAGCGACGGCGACCTTGCTGACCTTTTCGTGTACGTGCACAGGCAGTCGGATGAGGGTGCCCTCATCGGCGATGGCCCGCGTGATGGACTGCTTGACCCACCACGTCGCGTAGGTCGACAGCTTGAAGCCCTTGGTGGCATCGAACTTGCGGACCGCGCGCATCAGTCCGATGGTGCCGTGCTGGACGATGTCCTCGATGTCCAGGCCGCGGCCCTGGTAGTGCTGGGCGATCTTCCACACGAGCCGCTGGTTGTGCAGGACGAGGCACTCGTGAGCCCTTCGCTGCTCGCTGCCGCAGGGAAGCGATGCGATCTCCTCTGCCGGCACGTCGCGCTCGAGTCCGCCGACACCACCCCGGAGGAGAACGGCGAGCCCCACTTCCTCCTCCGCCCTGAGCAGCCTCGTGCCCAGGTTCCGTCGCCATCGGTCCTCTTCCAGCACAGTCCGGGCCGCGCGGACGGCGTCCGTGAGCCCCTCGTCCCGGACTGAAAGCGCACGTCGACTCTTGGCGCCCTGCGCCACAGCGGATGCGGGCACGGTCTTGGCAGGCACCCCCGGCGTGGCCGCTGCACCGAGCGGCCTGGGGCGAGTGATGGGAAAACCGGCCGTCAGCTCACGCGCTTCGGAGGGTCCGAGTCCGTGCAGCCGTACGACCCCGTCATGAGCGAGCTTGCTGATCGTGCCGTCGGCCTCCGCGTAGCGAGCGAGCATCCGCCGGGCCTGAGCCAAGCGCCTCGCCGCCTCGGAGGGCACCAGATCGGACTCCGGAGCGACGGTGTGCCATGCCCGACCGTCGTCATCCGCCACGGCGGGGCTCGCCACAGGCCGGTCGGCACTTCGCACGACTGCCGACTGACGCTTGGCCTTCACGTGCAGGCCGAGTGCTCCCAGCCCGTTCCGGAGCCGCCGCTGCTGCTCGTCGGTCGTGAGCCCGAGCCTGGCCGCTTCCAGAGCGAAGGCCCGTCGGCTGACAACACCCGCAGGAGATGCCGAGCGTTTCAGCCTCGCGATAACCGACGGCAACTCCGTTCCGATGGCACGACGTTCGGCCTCGGCCGTTGGATCCCCACCCATTGCGCCCCCACTCTGGCCACCAAGCGCCAGTCCCGCCCGAAGAGTCGACCGGGTACACCGCCACGGTAAGGGAGTTACGTTTACACCGTCAACACACTGACCATATAGGACCACTTCTGATCGGTGCTCCATTGACAACGTCAACAGGTATGGTTGCCGCAACGCTTGCCAAGGCCGAACCGGAAGGTCGCCCATGCCGCACCCTGACCGCCTCCCCGGCACGCCCGAGTTCCACATCAAGCTCCCCAAGGACGCGGGTGAGGCACGCGGATGTCTGCTCACCGAGTTCGGCGGCAACGGCACGCACAAGTTCGCCCTGCTGGCAGGTTCTGTGGTCGCCGCCGAAGCCTGGCCCGGGCTCGGCGACCACGCACGCCGCCTCCGTGCGGAACTGCGCGAGAGCGGCGCGCTGGCCGATGCCTCGACGGATCCCGAACGGCCGCAGGCACCACCGCGATGGGTGGCAGCCCGGGACATCGAGTGCAACTCCTCCTCGGCCGCCGCTGCGCTGGTGTACGGCTACGACGCTTCCGGCCCGGAGTCCTGGCGAACCGCCGAGGGACACCCGCTGGCCGACTACCTGACCACCGGCTGGCGCGCCCCGCGCAAGGCGTGGCTCGTGCGGGGCTCCAACGTCTCAGGGCGCAACCTCGTGCGGCAACTGTGGCTGGAGGAGGGGCTGGTATCCCTCGCGGGCGCGCATCTGCCGCCGCTGGAGGAAAGCGATCCGACGAAGAGCATGCTGCGCCGCTTCGTCGAGGACGGGTATGAGGGCGCGGCCTCGTACAGTCAGAAGCGGGGCCTCGTCGACGAGTTGCACGCCTTCCTGACCCAGATGCGCGTCGGTGACACGGTGGCCACCATCGGCGACGGACGGCTGCACGTCGCACGGATCACCGGCGAGGCCGTGCAGACCGCCTCCCCGGACGGCCTGTCCAATCTGCGGCGAGCTGTGGCCTGGCAGCACGACAGCCACCCGTACGAGGAACTACCGGAGGAAATCCAGCAGAAGCTGTCCGTGCAGCATGACGTCGTCGACCTGACCGGCGTCCTGGAAGCACTGGACGGGCTCACCGGACTCACCGGCCCGACTGCGACCCACGTCCGCACCCGGCAATCCGCCGAGCGGCCGGCACAGCGTGAGTTGTCGCTGCCGGACGTGACCGATGCCCTCGCGGCCGACCTCCTCGTCCACGACCGGACCTGGTTGGAGGAGATTCGGGAACTTCTCACGGACGAACGCCAGTTGGTTCTGTACGGCCCGCCGGGGACCGGCAAGACCTATCTGGCGATGAAGCTGGCCGAGCACTTCGGCGGCGGCCCCGAGCAGGTCAAGATCGTGCAGTTCCATCCGTCGTACTCGTACGAGGACTTTTTCGAGGGGTTCCGGCCCGTGGAGGACGCGGAGACGCGGGAAGTGGCCTTCCGGCTGACGGCGGGCCCGCTCCGGGAGCTCGCCGATCTCGCCTCCCGCGAAGGCAATCGGCACATCCCGCACTTCCTGATCATCGACGAGATCAACCGTGCCAATCTCGCGAAAGTCTTCGGTGAGCTGTACTTCCTGCTGGAGTACCGGACGAGGTCTGTCCGTCTCACCTACTCCGGGGACGACTTCGCGCTGCCCCCCAACCTCTTCGTGATCGGCACGATGAACACCGCCGACCGGTCGATCGCGTTGGTGGACGCGGCCATGCGACGCCGCTTCGCATTCGTGGAACTCTCCCCCCGCGCCGAGCCGACCGCCGGGCTGCTCGCCCGATGGCTGAAGCGCGAGGGCAGGGACCTGGAACCCGCTCACCTTCTCGACGCTCTCAACGCCCGCATCGACGACAGGGACTTCGCCATCGGCCCCTCGTATCTGATGAAGCCGGGCGTGCACCGCGACGGCGGCCTTGAACGGACCTGGCGCACGAAGATCCTCCCGCTGCTCGAGGAGCACCACTACGGAGAGGGTCTCGACGTCGTCGCCCGCTACGGCCTCGCCTCGCTGCGCCGCGAGCAGCACCCATGACCTTGCTCGATGTGACGCTGCATGAGTACGGGCCCGCGGTCTCCGTCCCCCTGTGTGTCGAGGCTGGGCGGGCCCTCGCCGACGCCGGCATCCTGCAGAGCGCGACTCCTGATCCCGGCCGCGAGGGTCACTGGCTGCTACGGGCGGGCAGCCGGGTCGGCGCTGTGCGCACCCCTGGCGGTCCGGTTGTACGGATCACGCCCAAGACCCCCGTGAGCCGGCTGTTCTTCCTCCTCGGCTTCAGCCTCGACCCGGCGCGCGCCTGGCGTGACAGCCGGGAGGGAACCGTCGACACCGGCGCGTACGACGACGTCGTCCCCGCCCTCGCGCACGCCGTGGAGCGGCAGATCGACGCGGCGCTGCGGCAGGGCGTCCTCCAGGGCTACCGGGAAGTGGAGGAGTCCGGGATGGTCGTGCGCGGGCGGCTGCGCGAGGCTGAGCAGATCCGGCGGCACTTCGGCCGTACGCCGCCCGTGGAGATCGCCTACGACGCGTACACCGCCGACACCGCCGAGAACCGCATCCTGCACGCCGCCGCCGATCGGCTGCTGCGGCTGCCGGGAGTCCCTGGCCCGGTCCGACGGCGCCTCTCCCATCAGCGCGTACGTCTCGCTGACGCACGGCCGTTGATACGGGGACAGCAACTGCCGCGTTGGCAGCCCTCACGCCTGAACTCCCGCTACCAGCCCGCGCTGCGGCTGGCCGAGGCCGTCCTGCACGGCACCTCCCCGGAACACCGGCCGGCCGGGGCCGACGCCCTCAGCGTGGACGGCTTCCTGCTCGACATGAACAAGCTGTTCGAGGACTTCGTCACGGTCGCTCTGCGCGAGGCGCTTCGGGAGCACGGCTTGAACGCGCGCCTCCAGGACCCCCACCACCTCGACACCGCGGGCCTTGTGCGGATGCGCCCCGACCTCGTCGTACGCACCGGCGACGGCCACACTCCGCTCGCCGTCGTCGACGCCAAGTACAAGGTGGAGAAGGCCGACGGACTCCACAACGCCGACCTGTACCAGGCCCTCGCGTACGCGACGGTCCTCGGTCTGCGCGAGGCGCACCTCGTGTACGCGGCGGGACGGCAACCGGAGCGCTTCCACGAGGTACGCGGAACGACTGCCAGGCAGGACGGACACGGAGTGCGGCTTTACCGGCACACCCTTGACCTCTCCCGGGAACCACCACAGATCCTCTCGGCCCTCCGGGAAATCGCCGGAAGGCTGGCCGGGGCAACACCGCATCCATGATCATGAAACACCGTCAGGCAGGAAGGAAGGGACCTCATGCCCCGACTCGCCTTCGCCCAGAGCTTCTGGGACGGCTACGACACGTTGGAGAAGCCGGTGCGAGCCGGAGTACGCAAGGCCATGGGGAAGTTCCAGGCCCTGAGTGCCGCCGAACTCAACGCGGACAAGGGCCTGCACCTGGAGTCCGTCCAGAACGCCCGTGACCCGCGGATGCGCACCATCCGGATCACCGACTTCTGGCGAGGTGTCGTCCTCGCACCCGATGACGGTAGCGATGTGTTCCTGCTGGTCAACGTCCTGCCGCATGACGATGCCTACACCTGGGCGGCGAAGCGCCTGTACAGCGCGAACTCTGCGACCAGGGCCCTGGAGGTGCGCGACGCCGTCGCTCTGGACGAGCTGACCCCGCTGTACGAGACGGCCGCACGCGACGCTCCCCGGCTGCTGTTCGCCGGCGTCTCCGACGGCACTCTGAGCGATCTCGGCATCGACGACCAGGTACTGCGCGCCGCTCGTTCCCTGACGGACAAGGCCCAGCTGGACGCGTTCGCCACGCTTCTCCCTGAGGATCAGCTGGAAGTGCTGCAGTACCTCGCCGAGGGATTCACACCGGAACACGTGTACCGGGACGTCGTCGCCGTCCGCCGGCCCGCCGACGCGCCCGCCGAGCCGGTCGAGGACCTGGCCACGGTGATCGCCAACACTTCCGCACGTATCCGCCTGGTCACCGGAGCGGATGAGCTGGAGGAGATCATGGACAAGCCGTTCGAAGCCTGGAGGGTCTTTCTCCACCCGTCACAGCGTCGCGTGGCCTACCGCACCTCGTACGGGGGACCTGTCCAGGTCACGGGCGGCCCCGGGGACGGGTAAGACGGTCGCCGCCCTGCACCGGGTCAAGCACCTGCTCGGGCGCGGTGGGGACGGCCGCATCCTCTTGACCACGTACACGAACGCGCTCGCCGCCGGCCTGCGCCAGATGCTCGGCCTTCTCCTCGACGAGGACGAGGGTCTGCTGGCGCGGGTGGATGTGACGACGGTCGACGCCTACGCGAACGGCGTCGTGCGCACGAAGTCCGGGGCCGCGCCAAAGCCGGTCGGCGACCGGGAGCAGCGTCAGCTCTGGGAGAAGGCCGTCAAGCAGCTCGATCTGCCGTTCACCGCCCAGTTCATGGCCCAGGAGTACCGGCACGTCATACTCGGCCAGGATCTCCGCGATCTCGACTCCTATCTCGGCGTGAGCCGCCGCGGCCGTGGCACCGGCCTCGGCCCCGCGCGCCGTCGCGAGGTGTGGAGCGGTGTGGAACGGTTCGAACAGTTTTTGCGCGACCGAGGGGAGACCACTCACCTCGGGGTCTGCGCCCGCGCGGCGGAAGTACTCTCCGGGGAGCCGGCTCCGTATGCCCACGTTGTCATCGACGAGGCTCAGGATCTGCACCCCGCCCAGTGGCGTGTGCTCCGCGCTGCCGTCTCCCCAGGGCCCGACGATCTGTTCGTCACGGGTGACCCGCATCAGCGGATCTACGACTCCCGGGTCTCGCTCGGATCCCTGGGTATCGCCACAGTCGGCCGTAGCTTCCGGTTGCGAGTCAACTACCGTTCCACGGAAGAGATTCTCTCGTGGTCGGCGAGGCTCCTCGCACCTGTTGTCGTCGACGCACTCGAGGGAGAGGGAACGGACTCGCTGGCCGGGTACCGCTCCCTGCTGCATGGGAGCCGCCCCCAGGTACTGGAGTACGCGACTAGACAGGCGGAGACCGAGGCCCTGGTGGACCGGGTCCGATCGTTGCTCGACGAAGGCCTCTCACCACACGAAATCGGGGTGTGCGCCCGCTTCAACCTCGCTTTGGACGCGGCCGAGGAGAAGCTGAAGGCCGCCGGCATCCCGGTGCTACGCGTCAAAGGGCAGACCGCGCAGAGGACCGAGGGGGTGCGGCTGGCGACCATGCACGCGATGAAGGGGCTGGAGTTCCGGGCAGTCTCCGTCCTCGGTGTCAACGAAGGAGCCGTCCCGTTCGCACGTGAGATCACGCCGCGCGAGGCGGACGCGTTGCAGCACGACGCCGACCTGCTCCGGGAACGCTGCCTTCTCTTCGTTGCCTGTACGCGCGCCCGCGAGGCACTGAGCGTGTCATGGAGCGGAACCGCGAGCCCGTTCCTGCCACGCGCCGCTTGAGCGGCCACCCGGCGCAATCCAGGCGGGGGCCCGATGGGGCACCCGCCCCGCCCTCACTCCCCCGGTGCCAAGGCACCCGTGGCCAGGCCGTCACGGGCTACGTCGGCGAGCTGTCGGCTCAGCTCATCGACCTTGCGCATGCCCTCCTCGAAGGCGGACAGGGCTCTGAAGGCGGACCCATAGCGACGCTGATCGTCGATGCCCATACGAGGAATGCGTGAACCCCTGCCGTCGAGGCGGTAGGTCCCGCTGGCACTGGTGGAGCGGCGGGCGTTGACGGAGCTTCGCAGAAATCCCTGCAGATAGTCCGTGTCCAGCTGCTCGCTGGCCGACACTGGTTCCGGACCGTCGTACGTGACAAGTCCGGCGCGGGCAAGATCCGCAACGCTGGTGGTGGCGCCGTCCAGTGAGCCCGGTCCGCCACCCGGCGCAAGCTCGGGCAGGAGTGCGGCAAGTCGGCGGATCTGGTCCTCCAGCTCCCTTCGCAGGGTGGCGTACTCACCGGGATAGTCGCGATGCAGGACCCGCAGACGGCTGCCGGGAGACAGGTCGACGGTGTCGTCGAGAAGCTCGATCAGTGGCACGTCGGCGACCTGGTCGGGACGCGGTTCCAGGCTCCCGTCGGGACTGTTGTCGGTCAGATCGACCATACGTACGGTGTGGTTTGTCTCCGGGCTTGCCGTGATCCCAGGACGCTGCAGACACCACAGATGAACGGGCAAAGCATGAGAGGTTGCCGTCCCTGATGGCAGCGCAATCACCTGTCGCAGGATGCCCCGGCGTACAACTTCCGCTCGGATACGGCGGCCTGCCTTGCGGTAGGCGACTGAGGCAGGCATGACCATGAGAACATGACCTCCAGGCTCAGTGTGCGCATAGGCATGTTGGAGCCATGCGAGCTCCCCCTCGGCCTTGGAGGGGGTACCGAGTTCCCAGCGGGAGTCGAGCAGCAGTTCCTCCCGTCCCCATTCCGTCACACCGGCCGGCGGGTCGCAGACGACCAGGTCCGCAGTGAGATCTTGCCATTCGTCTGCGCGCAGGGAGTCGCCCGCGACGATGCGCACATCTGACCGTTCTAGGAGGTCGGCGCGGAGCTGTGCGAAGCGGGCGCTGTCGGCGTCGATCTCCTGCCCACGACAGACCGTTCCCGCTTCCGTAGCGACGGCCAGGAGCAGTACACCGATCCCGCAAGCGGGATCGAAAATCGTGGCGTTGGACGGTAGCTCAGGAGCGAAGTGGCACACAGCCCGCACCACGCGCTCGGAGGTCACCTGCTCAGATCCCGCACGCCTGGCGGAGTCCATGAATCGTTCGGTCAGCCCGTTGACAATGTCGACTGGGGCTTCGGTGCCAGCGAGTGTCCGCACACGACTGGAGACGTCGTCCGGCAATTCCGACGCCTGCGCTCCGGCCAACATCCCCGCTACGTCGGCCAAGCCCGCGATCATCTGCTCCCCGTACGCAGCCCGCATGGCCTGCCACAGCTCGACCTCGGGTGACACCTCTTGGCCTTTGCGCTGCTTGTCCAGCCAAGCCTGGACGTCGGCGAGTGCGTAGAGCGGACTGTTCACGGCGCCTCCCGCCTGCGCGGGAAAGTCACCGTAGCGCCGCCGCCAATTTGAGACAGCGGCCCGCGTGACACCGGCCAGCCGAGCGATCTCGGAACCAGTGACAAGGGGGCCCACCGGTGAAGCGGCTTTCTCTGTCATAACCTCAGCGTACACGGGGCGCAATCAGGCCTCCATGAAGAAGTGCGTTGACAGGATAAACAGCTCTATCGCACCCCATTTCCCGCACGATGCCCCGACGCCACCACGCTCCGGGTACGGGCGCGAGTAGCGTCGGAGCACTGTTGTGCCGCTGTCGGCAGAGTGATGACCCTCGTCCTAGGACTGACCTCGAGCGTCAAGAATTGCTCGCCGATACCCGATCCTGTCACCGATGCCGTTCATGTTCTGCGGTGCTGCCCGACGCGCAGGTCAGGCGTCCTTCTTCACCGGCTCCAGAATCGCCACGCACTCCACGTGATGCGTCATCGGAAACAGGTCGAACGCCCGCAGCGTCCGCGGCTTGTAGCCCGCCTCGGCGAAGTACGCCAGGTCGCGCGCCAGCGCCGCCGGGTCGCAGGCCACGTAGGCGATGCGGCGGGCGCCGAGCCCGGCGAGGTGGCGGACCGTCTGCTTGCCGGCGCCCGCGCGGGGCGGGTCGAGGACGATGAGGTCGACGCTGTCGATGCCCGTGCGCGGGAGGACCGCCTCGACCTTGCCGTGCTCGACGCGCACGCGGTCGAACTGCTGGAGGTTGTGGCGGGCGTCCTCCACCGCGCGCTTGCTGGTCTCGATGCCGAGCACCGCACCCTTGTCGCCCACCCGGTCGGCGAGCGCGCCCGCGAAGAGGCCGACGCCGCAGTAGAGGTCGAGCGCCATGTCGCCCTTGCGGGGCAGCAGGCCCTGCATCACGGCGCGCATGAGGGTGTCGGCGGCCTGCGGGTGGACCTGCCAGAAGCCGCCGTTGCCCACCCGGTGGGTGCGGTCGTCGGCGCGCTCGCGCACGAAGGCGCGGCCGTGGACCCGGTGCACGCCGCCGTCCTTCTCGTCGACGCGCAGCACGGACACCGGCTTGTCGAGCTCGACGAGCGGCAGCCGGGCGCCTGGGCGCGGGGTGAGGATGACCTGGCGGTCGCCGGAGCCGGAGGCGGCGATGGCCTCGACGGTCGCCATGCCCTCCCAGAGGCGCTCCTCGATGCCGAGCTCGCTCACGCCCTGTGCGGCGATCATGCAGTGCTCGATCGGCTCGACCTCGTGCGAGCGGTGGCGGCGCAGGCCGACGTGGCCGGCGTCGTCGATGGCGTACTGGACGCGGGTGCGCCACTGCGGGACCTGGCCGGGCGGCAGCTTGTCGCCCTCGGCCGGCATGACGGTGCCGTCCCAGCCGGCCTCTTCCGGGGTGAGGCCCGCGAGACGCTGGAGCTGCTCGGCGATCACCTCGCCCTTCAAGCGGCGCTGGGCGCCCGGCTTGGCGTGCTGCCAGTCGCAGCCGCCGCACTTGCCCGGACCGGCGTACGGGCAGGGCGCCTCGACCCGGTCCTTGGAGGGCTCGAGCACGCGCACCGCGTCGGCGCGCAGGAAACGGGAGCTCTCCTCGCCCTCGGTGACGCGGGCGACGACCTTCTCGCCGGGGAGCGTGTGCCGTACGAAGAGCACGCGCCCCTCCTCGGTGCGGGCGATGCAGTGGCCGCCGTGTGCGACCGGGCCGACCTCGACCTCGTACTCCTGCCCGACCAGCGACGACTCGGGTGCGTTCTGCATGGTGGGGTGACTCCAGAGATCAAAGGGGTGCAGCACTACGGGCGAAAGGACAACGACCGACCAGTCTACGTCCGCCGCGGAGTGCCTCACGCCTTGCCGCTCGGCTCCGTCCGCCGCGGAGTGCCTCACGCCTTGCCGCTCGGCTCCTTCGGCCGGCGGTCGACCGGACCGCGCCGCACGGAGCCCGGGGCGTTCCAGTCCTGGCGCTTCCTGGCCCGCTGCTTCGCGGCCTCGGACGACGCCAGCTGGTACGGCACCGAGGTCACCATCACGCCGGGCGTGAACAGCAGCCGGCCCTTGAGCCGCAGCGCGCTCTGGTTGTGCAGCACGTGCTCGTACCAGTGGCCCACCACGTACTCCGGGATGACCACGCTGACCACGTCACGCGGGCTCTCGCGGCGCAGGCCCTTCACGTACTCGATGATGGGCCGGGTGATCTCGCGGTACGGGGAGTCGAGGATCTTCAGCGGTACGTTGATTCCGCGCCGCTCCCACTCGGCCTGCAGCGCCTTGGTCTCCGCGGGGTCGACGCTGATGCTGATCGCCTCGAGACGGTCGAAGCGCATGGCCTTCGCGTAGGCGATGGCGCGCAGGGTGGGCCGGTGCACCTTGGAGACGAGCACGATCGCGTGGACACGGGACGGGCGCACGCTGTCGTCGCCCGGCTCCTCCGGTGCCGCGATCTCCTCGGCGACCCGGTCGTAGTGCTTACGGATCGCGCTCATCGTCCCGTAGAAGATCACCATGCCGAGCAGGGCCACCCAGGCACCGTGGGTGAACTTGGTGGCGAGCACGACGACGAGCACCAGACCCGTGAAGAACGCGCCGAAGGTGTTGATGGCCCGCGAACGGATCATGTGGCGGCGCTTGGCCTTGTCCCGCTCCGTCCTCAGGTGCCGGTTCCAGTGCCGGACCATGCCGGTCTGGCTGAGGGTGAAGGAGACGAACACGCCGACGATGTAGAGCTGGATCAGCTTGGTCGAGTCGGCTCCGTACACCCAGACCAGCAGGATCGCGGCGCCCGCCAGCAGCACGATGCCGTTGGAGAAGGCGAGGCGGTCACCACGGGTGTGCAGCTGCCGCGGCAGATAGCGGTCCTGCGCGAGGATCGAGCCGAGCAGCGGGAAACCGTTGTACGCGGTGTTCGCCGCGAGGAACAGCACCAGCGCGGTCGCGGCGGCGAGCAGGACGAAGAAGAACGTGCCGTCGCCGAAGACGGCGGCCGCGACCTGCGAGATCACCGGATTCTGGACGTAGTCGGGGCCGACCGGGACGCCGTTCGCGATCAGGTCCTTCGCCGGGAACTCCGCCATCTTGACGTCGGTGGCCATGGCCAGGCCGATGATGCCGCAGAACATGGTGACGGCCAGGGCGCCCATCAGCAGCAGCGTCGTCGCCGCGTTCCTGCTCTTCGGCTTGCGGAAGGCGGGGACACCGTTGCTGATGGCCTCGACGCCGGTCAGCGCGGCACAGCCGGAGGAGAACGCCCGCAGCAGCAGGAAGAGCAGCGC
Source organism: Streptomyces kurssanovii (assembly GCF_040677245.1). Lineage (NCBI taxonomy): Bacteria > Bacillati > Actinomycetota > Actinomycetes > Kitasatosporales > Streptomycetaceae > Streptomyces > Streptomyces kurssanovii. The sequence continues at coordinate 144,577 of NZ_JBFAQK010000005.1, read as the reverse complement.
GAAACCGGCGAGGCCCTCGTGCTCCGGCTTGATCTCGTAGTCGGCGGTCGGTGCGCGCATGGATTCGTCGAGGACGATGCCCTTGAACGCGCCCCAGGCGATCATGATGAACACGCCCGCGACGAACACGTATGTCGGAATGGCGAAGAGCTTGCCCGATTCCTTCACACCACGCAGGTTCATCAGTGTGAGCAGAACGATTATCCCGATGGCGCAGAGCACCTTGTGCTCGACGACGAACGGGATCGCGGAGCCCAGGTTCTCCACTCCGGAGGAGATGGAGACGGCGACGGTGAGGACGTAGTCGACGAGCAGGGCGCTGGCGACGGTGAGGCCGGCCTTCGGACCGAGGTTGGTGTTGGCCACCTCGTAGTCGCCGCCGCCGCTGGGATACGCGTGCACGTTCTGCCGGTACGACGCGACGACCGTGAACATCAGCACCACGACGGCGACCGCGATCCACGGGCTGAAGTGGTACGCCGACACACCGGCGACGGAAAGGACCAGCAGCACTTCGCCCGGCGCGTATGCCACGGAGGACAGCGGGTCGGAGGCGAAGACGGGGAGGGCGATGCGTTTCGGGAGAAGCGTCTCCCCCAGCTTTTCACTGCGCAGCGCCCGGCCGATCAGGATCCGTTTGGGAACGTCGGTCAGTTTGGACACGCTGAGGATCGTAAGCGCTGGATATGAGCCAGGCCCAACCAGAGCGGCACAACCTGCGGGATCTTAACGCTTCCCATTCGACCGGCCCTCTCGGCGGACCGTGCGTGTCCGGTCCGGGCCGTGGTCTGAGACCCTGTATTGGCTTGTAAGGCTTGTACCGCAACTGATTGAGCCGGAAGGACGGTCGTGCACATCGTCATCATGGGATGCGGGCGAGTGGGAGCAGCTCTCGCGCAGACCCTGGAGCAGCAGGGACACACGGTCGCCGTCGTCGACCGGGACCCCACCGCCTTCCGCCGTCTGGGATCCGGGTTCGGCGGCCGCCGCGTCACCGGGGTCGGCTTCGACCAGGACACCCTGCGTGAGGCGGGCATCGAGGACGCCGGTGCGTTCGCCGCCGTCAGCAGCGGCGACAACTCCAACATCATCGCCGCGCGGGTGGCACGCGAGATGTTCGGCATCGAGAACGTCGCCGCCCGTATCTACGACCCCCGGCGTGCCGAGGTCTACCAGCGTCTCGGTATCCCGACGGTCGCCACCGTCCGCTGGACCGCCGACCAGATGCTGCGCAGGCTGCTCCCGTCGGGCGCGGAGCCGCTGTGGCGCGATCCGAGCGGCGGGGTCCAGCTGGCCGAGGTCTACACGTCACCGGCGTGGATCGGCCACAAGGTCAGCCGGCTCCAGGAGGAGACGGGGGTACGGGTCGCGTTCCTGACCCGGCTGGGAGAGGCGATCCTGCCGACCTCGCAGACCGTGCTCCAGGAGGGTGATCTTGTGCATGTGATGATGCGCACGGACGAGATCGCGAAGGTCGAGGAGGCCTTCACGGAAGGTCCTGAGGAGGGCGGTCACTGATGCGTGTCGCAATCGCGGGCGCCGGTGCGGTGGGCCGTTCCATCGCGGGCGAACTTCTGGAGAACGGGCACGAGGTCCTCCTCATCGACAAGGCGCCGACCGCGATCTCGGTGGAGCGCGTGCCGCAGGCCGAGTGGCTGCTGGCCGACGCCTGCGAGATCACGTCGCTCGACGAGGCGGCGCTGCAGCGCTGCAACGTGGTGATCGCGGCGACCGGCGACGACAAGGTCAACCTCGTCGTGTCGCTGCTCGCGAAGACCGAGTACGGGGTGCCGCGCGTGGTGGCGCGGGTCAACAACCCGAAGAACGAGTGGCTCTTCAACGAGTCCTGGGGCGTCGATGTCGCCGTTTCCACACCGCGCCTGATGTCGGCGCTCGTGGAGGAGGCGGTGAGCGTCGGCGACCTGGTGCGCCTGCTGCGCTTCAGCCACGGCGACGCGAACCTGGTCGAGCTGACGCTGCCGCCGGAGTCGGCGCTGGCGGGGACTCAGGTGGGCGACGTGGCGTGGCCCGAGGACACCTCGCTCGTCACGATCATCCGCGGTTCGCGGGTGCTGACGCCGAGCCCCGAGGAGACGCTCGAGGCGGGCGACGAGTTGCTGTTCGTGGCGGCACAGGCCCGGGAGGAACAGCTGGAGGACCTGCTGTCGGTCCGCCGTGAGGTCCCACTGGACTGACCGCCCTTCCCGTGTGACGGCCCGGGGGCGCGTCCACCCTCGCCGGGGTGGACGCGCCCCCCGGGGTGCGTTCACGGCATGGCCGCGCGGGCGGCGGGCGGTCTACGCCTCGCGCTCCGCGGCCTGCTTGCGGGCCTCCTCGGCCCGTTCCTCCGCTTCCATCTCCGCGAAGACGTCGATGGGCGGCGGGGCCTTCGCCAGGAAGACCCAGGTGAGATAGACCGCCAGCAGGAACGGCGGGATCTTCAGCGCGACCAGGACCCAGCCGAGCTGTGTCGTGTCGGCCCACCAGTACAACGGGAAGAGGATCGCGCACTTGGCGAGGAGGATCAGACCCCACGCCCAGCTGGCCTTCGCGTACGCCTTCTTACGGCCGGGGTTGCGGGTGCGCCAGGAGAGGTTCTCCTTGAACACCGGCCCGAGCATCAGGCCGATCAGCGGGACACCGGCCAGCGTGGTCACGATGTAGGCCAGTGCCAGGCCGAGCGTGTAGAGCATGCCCGGCAGGTAGAAGTCCTTCGCGTTGCCGGTCATCATCGCGAACACGACACCGAAGGCCACGCCGAAGACGCCGCTGAAGGCGTGCTTGACGGTGTCCTTGCGGACCAGCCGGACGGCGACGAGCACCAGGGCGACGGCGAGGGCCGCGATCGCCGAGAGGTGCAGGTCCTTGTTGATCGTGTAGATCGAGACGAAGAGCAGGCCCGGCAGGACCGTCTCCACCATGCCGCGCACGCCGCCGAAGGCCTCGAACAGCGCGGCCTCCGTCACGGTCTTCACATCCGCGTCGGTGTCCTGCTGGTCGTGGGTCGTAGGGGTCGGCTTGTCGACAGACGCCACCGGCTACTCCTGTCCGAGTGGTCGGAGTTCGTATTTGGGATTGAACAGCACCCGGCGGCCCTGGCTCATGGAGACCCGGCCGGAGGCGATCAGTCTGCGGCCCGGCTCTATGCCGACGATGGAACGCCGGCCGAGCCAGACCACGTCCAGCGGCGCCGTGCCGTCGAAGAGCTCGGCCTCCAACGCGGGCACGCCGGCCACCGGACGCAGGGTGACCGTGCGCAACGTACCAGCGACTCTGACGATCTGACGGTCGCCGCAGTCGCAGATGCGGGTACACCCCGATGCCTGTGCGTCCTCCTGGAGCTCCTCGGACTCGAGGTCCTGCTGTGAGCTGGAGAGCCGGCCGAGCATGCGCCGGAAGCGGCCGGCCGGTCTGGCCGACGTCTCGTCCTTCGCCGCCTTGGCGGAACGGGGTACAGCACTCATGCAGAAAGCCTACCGGCCCGCACCAGGGACGGATCAACGTTCGAAGCGGTATCCCATACCGGGCTCGGTGACGAAGTGCCGGGGATGCGACGGATCGGCCTCCAGCTTGCGGCGCAGCTGGGCCATGTAGACGCGCAGGTAGTTCGTCTCGGTGCCGTACGAGGGGCCCCAGACCTCCTGGAGCAGCTGCTTCTGGCTCACGAGGCGCCCGGTGTTGCGCACCAGGACCTCGAGGAGATGCCACTCGGTGGGTGTGAGGCGTACGTCACGGCCGTCCCTGTGCACCTTCTTCGCCGCCATGTCGACGGTGAAGCCCTCCGTCTCGACCGTGGTCACGTCGTCCTCGCCGCCGACGGGCTCCGCCCTGCGGACCGCGGCGCGCAGCCGGGCGAGGAGTTCGTCCATGCCGAAGGGCTTGGTGACGTAGTCGTCGGCGCCGGCGTCGAGCGCCTCGACCTTCTCGTCGGAGGAGTGACGTGCGGAAAGGACGAGGATCGGGACGCGCGTCCAGCCGCGCAGTCCCTTGATCACCTCGACCCCGTCCATGTCGGGCAGCCCCAGGTCGAGGACGACGACGTCGGGATGGCGTGCCGCGGCCAGTTCGAGGGCGCCGGCGCCGTCGGAGGCCGCGTCCACCTCGTACTTGCGTGCCTTCAGGTTGATCACGAGCGCGCGTACTATCTGCGGCTCGTCGTCGACCACGAGCACCCTGGTCATGTGCTGCCCGCCTTTCCGCCCGTGTGGGCTGCTGCTGTCACCGCTGGTCGCCGGGTTCGGGCGCGCTGTCATGATGTGGCCTCTGCCGTAATGCCTGCCGCGGTCGCGCCGTGGCCGGAGACGGCCGTGAGGGTGAGGACCATGGTCATGCCGCCGCCGGGCGTGTCCTCCGCGCTCAGCGTGCCGCCCATCGCCTCCATGAATCCGCGGGCGACGGCCAGTCCGAGGCCGACGCCCGCCCCGCGTGGGGCGTCGCCGTAACGCTGGAACGGTTCAAAGATCCGCTCCTTCGCCTCGTCGGGCACGCCCGCGCCGCGGTCGACGACCCGTAGTTCGACCCGGCGCCCCAGGGAGCTGGCGGCGACCGTGACGGGGACGGTGTCCGGGCTGTACTTGACGGCGTTCTCGACGATGTTGGCCACGGCCCGCTCGAGCAGCCCGCGGTCCACGGCCACCATCGGCAGCGACTCGGGGATGTCCAGCTCCACGCTCTGCGCCGGGACGCCGACGAGCGCCAGCGGGATCACCTCGTCGAGCGACGTCTGGCGGATGAGCGGGGTGACGGTCCCGGTCTGCAGCCGGGACATGTCGAGCAGATTGCCCACCAGGTGGTCGAGGCGGTCGGCGCCCTCCTCGATGCCGGCCAGCAGCTCGGCCTGGTCCTCCTCGGACCAGGCGACGTCGTCGGACCGCAGCGAGGTGACCGCCGCCTTGATGCCGGCCAGCGGGGTACGCAGGTCGTGGCTGACGGCGGCGAGCAGCGCCGTGCGTATCCGGTTGCCCTCGGCGAGCTCTCTCGCCTGCTCCGCCTCCCCCACCAGCCGCTGCCGGTCCACGACGACGGCCGCCTGCGTGGCGAAGGCCGCCAGCACACGCCGGTCCTCGGCGGGCAGCACCCGACCGGAGAGCGCCATGGCCATCCGGTCGCCGACCGGCATGTCCACGTCCGCGTCGTCGGGCCGGGTCGCGGGCCGGGGGCCGACGCTCGCCGTGCAGGTCCACGGGTCGACGTCGCTCTCGCGCTCGAGCAGGGCGACGGACTCCATGGCGAACGTCTCCCGCACCCGTTCCAGCAGGGCGTCCAGGGCGGTCTGGCCGCGCAGGACGCTGCCGGCGAGGAACGAGAGGATCTCGGACTCGGCCTTCAGCCGGGCCGCCTGGTGGGTGCGGCGCGCGGCGAGGTCGACCACGGAGGCCACCGCCACGCCCACCGCGAAGAAGATCACGATGGCGACGAGGTTCCGCGGCTCCGCGATGTCGAGGGTGTGGGTCGGCGAGGTGAAGAAGTAGTTCAGCACCAGCGATCCGACGGCGGCGGAGGCCAGCGCCGGCAGCAGCCCGCCGAGGAGGGCCGCGATCACGGTCAGGAAGAGGAAGAGCAGGACGTCGTTGGCGAGTCCCGGCCCGTTCTCGAGGCTGGTGAGCAGCAAGGTGAGCAGGGCCGGGCCGGCCACGCCGACCAGCCAGCCGCCGACGATCCGGGAGCGGCCGAGCCGGCTCCCGCGGGCGCCGGGCAGGCCCCGGCCCTTGCCCGCCTCGTCATGGGTGACGATGTGGACGTCGAGGTCGGGGCCGGAGTCGCGGGCGACGGTGGCGCCGACGCCCGGCCCGAACAGGTACTGCCAGGCCTTGCGTCGGCTGGAGCCGAGCACGACCTGGGTGGCGTTGACGCCGCGCGCGAACTCGAGCAGCGCGGAGGGCACGTCGTCACCGATGACATGGTGGAACGTGCCGCCGACGTCTTCGACGAGGGTGCGCTGTACGGCGAGTTCCTTGGGCGAGGCGGACGTCAGTCCGTCGCTGCGGGCGATGTAGACGGCGAGGACCTCGCCGCCGGCGCCCTTCTCCGCGAGCCGCGCCGCGCGCCGGATGAGGGTGCCGCCCTCGGGTCCGCCGGTGAGGCCGACGACGATGCGCTCGCGGGCCTGCCAGGTGGAGCGGATGTTGTGCTCGCCGCGGTACTGCTGGAGATACTCGTCGACCCGGTCGGCGAGCCACAGGAGGGCCAGCTCGCGCAGCGCGGTGAGGTTGCCGGGGCGGAAGTAGTTCGACAGGGCCGCGTCGACCTTGTCCGGCTGGTAGATGTTGCCGTGGGCCATCCGGCGGCGCAGGGCCTGGGGCGCCATGTCGACGAGTTCGATCTGGTCCGCCCTGCGGACCACGTCGTCGGGGACGGTCTCCCGCTGCCGTACACCGGTGATCGTCTCGACGACGTCGCCGAGCGACTCCAGATGCTGGATGTTGACGGTCGATATGACGTCCGTCCCGGCCGCGAGGAGCTCCTCCACGTCCTGCCAGCGCTTGCTGTTGCGTGAGCCGGGGACGTTGGTGTGGGCGAGTTCGTCGACGAGGGCGACCGCGGGGCGGCGTTCGAGTACGGCGTCGATGTCCATCTCGGTGAAGAGGGCGCCCCGGTGGGTGATCTCCCGGCGTTCGATCTGCGTGAGGCCGTCCAGCAGGCGCGCGGTGCGGGGGCGGTCGTGCGTCTCGACGAGCGCCACCACGCAGTCGGTACCGCGTTCCGCACGGCGGTGCGCCTCGGAGAGCATCGCGTATGTCTTGCCGACGCCCGGTGCCGCGCCCAGGTAGATCCGTAGCTTGCCGCGTCCCATGGCCTCATTGTCTTTCGAACACTGCGTTGCGCAGCGTCGACCTTACGTCGAAAGAAACGGGCGAACCGGACGGTCCGGGACCACGGGGTGCGTATTGACGCGATTCTGATACGGCGGCGCCGGCCGGCCCGGCGCCCCCGGGCACTCCGCGGCGGGGTGCGGGAACCTCCCGTGGCCGACAGGTCAGGCTTCGAGGACCGCCCGGGGCCGACAGGTCAGGCTTCGACGATCTCGCCGTCGGCCAGTTCCAGAACGCGGTCGGCGAGGCCCAGGAGCTGAGGGTCGTGCGTGGCGACGAGGGCGGTCACGTTCTCGCCGCGGACCACCGCGCGCAGCAGTTCCATCACGGCCAGTCCCGTCTCCGCGTCCAGCTGCCCGGTCGGCTCGTCCGCGATGAGCAGCTTGGGCCGGTTGGCGAGCGCGCGGGCGATGGCGACGCGCTGCTGCTGTCCGCCCGACAGCTCGCCCGGGCGCTGGGCGGCATGGTCGGCGAGGCCCACCAGGGCGAGCAGGAGCGCCACGCGTTCCTCGCGCTCACGCGGGTCCGCCTTGCGCAGCCGCATCGGCACACCGACGTTCTCCGCCGCACTCAGGATCGGGATCAGCCCGAACGACTGGAAGATGAAGCCGATCCGGTCGCGCCGCAGCTCCAGCAGGCCGTTCTCGCCGAGTCCGGAGAGGTCGGTGCCGTCGACGGTGATCCGCCCCTGGTCCGGGGTGTCGAGCCCGCCGACCAGGTTGAGCAGCGTGGTCTTGCCCGAGCCCGAACGGCCTTTGAGGGCGACCAGTTCGCCCCGCGGGATCTCGAAGGAGACACCGCGCAGCGCGTGGACGGCCGCCGCTCCCGTGCCGTACGACCGGTGCAGGTTCTCGACCCGCACCATGTGCCGCGACGCGTCGTCGACGACGGCCGTGCCGGACTGTGCGCTGCTGCTCTCGGTCATCTGGATGTCCCCCCGTGCCGGATCGTGTCCGGCACAGTATGTGCAGGGCCACGCGCACGGGCAACGGTCGCGCCGGAACCCATGGTGAGCAGTCCGGAACGGCCCGTGGGCCCGCACCCATGGGGTGCGGGCCCACGGGCCACAACGCTGTCGTACGAGGCCGCCGACGGCTGTCAGCGCACCTCTGTGATCTCGGGGCCGCGCTGGAGCTGGCCCATGCCCCCGGAGAACCGGGAGCCCTCCTGCTCCTCCTGCTGAACGCCCTCGGGCACCATCTGCGCGTCTTCCGGCAGCTTGAGGACGATCGGGTCGCGAGGCGCCATCGGCCCTTCGCCGCGCACCACGACGGTGTCCCTGAAGATCTGCTCGAGCAGACCGGCGGCCTGCGGCTGCACCGCGCCCTGCCCGGAGATCACTCCACGCAGGAACCAGCGGGGGCCGTCGACGCCGACGAAGCGCACCAGCTGCACACCGCCGGTGCCGTCCGGGAGCTGTACGGGCACCTGGGCACGCAGCTCCCAGCCGAGCGGGCCCTCGACCTCGTCGATGATGCCGCCCTGCTGGGTGATACCGGAGGCGATCTCCTCGCGGACCTCGCCCCAGATGCCCTCCTTCTTGGGCGCCGCGAAGGCCTGGAGCTGTACGGCGCTGTCGCGCAGCACGACGGTGGCCGCGACGATGGCGTCACCGGCGACCTCGACCCGCAGTTCCATGCCCTCGACCCCGGGCACGAACAGGCCGCCGAGGTCGACCCGGCCCTCGCCGGGCCTGGAGACCTCGGAGACGTCCCAGGGGCCGTCGGGCCGGGGCGCCGGCGGGAGGTTCACCCGGCGGGCGCCGCTGTCCCCGGCTTCCGTGCCGAGCTCGGCAGACTCGTCGGCGACTCGCTCGGCGCCGTCCGCTGCGTCCGCCGCGTCCCCGGCGGAACCACTCTTCTTGCGACGTCCGAACACGTCACTGTCCTTCCCGGTCGGATACGACCGAAGCGTATCGATTCCCACCCGTTGAGCCGTCCACGGCGGCATGACCGCCGGTGGACCCGAAGCCCCCCTCGGCCCGCGCAGATCCGGGAAGCTCCGCCACCTCGTGGAAGCGCACCTTCTCGACCTGCTGGACGACCAGTTGGGCGATCCGGTCGAACCGTTCGAACCGCACGCTCTCGCGTGGATCGAGATTGACCACGATCACCTTGATTTCCCCACGGTACCCGGCATCAATCGTCCCTGGGGCATTCACGAGGGCGACTCCGCAGCGGGCGGCCAGCCCGGACCGGGGGTGAACGAAGGCCGCGTACCCGTCGGGCAGGGCGATCGACACTCCGGTGGGCAGCACGGCACGCTCACCGGGGGCGAGTTCGGCGGCCTCGCACGTCACCAGATCGGCACCCGCATCACCGGGGTGCCCGTACGCGGGCAGCGGCACCTCGGGGTGCACGCGGCGGATGAGCACGTCGACGGGATCACGCATCAGGGGTTCACCTCGAAGGCGCGTGCGCGCCGGACCTGGTCGGGGTCGGCCATCGCCGCCTGGATCTCTGCGGGGCGGCCGTTCTCGATGAAGTGGTCGACCTTGACCTCGATGAACAGGGCGGACGCCCGCACGGCCACCGGCCCGTCGGGGCCTCCGATGCGTCCGGTGGCGGTCGAGTAGATCTTGCGGCCGGCGACGGCGGTGACCTCGGCGTCGAGGTGGAGCACGGTGTCGACCGGCACGGGCCGCACGAAGTCGGTCTCGAGCTTGCCGGTCACCGCGATGACCCGCAGCAGCCAGTTCAGCGAGCCGAGCGTCTCGTCGAGCGCGGAGGCGAGCACGCCGCCGTGCGCGAGACCGGGGGCGCCCTGGTGCGCGGCCTTGACGGTGAACTCGGCGGTGACGCGGACGCCTTCCTGCGCCCGTGCCTCCAGATGCAGGCCGTGGGGCTGCTGCCCGCCGCACCCGAAGCAGTGTCCGTAGTGCGCGCCGAGGAGTTCGCCCGGGGCGGGCGCGTCGGGGTGCCGCACAGGCGCCGTGGCGTCGGCCGGCGGGCTCAGGGCCGAGGAACCGGCCGGGGGTACGGGGGTCGCCCCCCGGGAGTTCGCGTTGCTCACAGGCGCAGACCTTACCCGCGCGGCTACCCGCCGGTCGCACCGTGCCAAGCTTGGATTCATGCAGCCTTCCGCCCCGCAGTACGCAGAACGTCTGACCGCGCCCCGATCCTGGTGGGCCGTCACCGCCCTCGTCGCCCTGTCCGGCGGTCTGATCCTGCTGCCGCTGGGCACCCTGCCGATGCTGGGCGGGGTCATCGCCGCGGGCGCGCTGGCGTCGGCGCTGGTCAGCTCCTACGGCTCGGCCCGTATCCGGGTGGTGGCCGGCTCCCTCGTCGCGGGGGACGCGCGGATCCCGGTCTCCGCGCTCGGTGAGGCCGAGGTGCTCGACGCGGAGGAGGCGCGGGCCTGGCGGCTCCACAAGGCCGATCCGCGGGCCTTCATGCTGCTGCGCAGCTACGTCCCGACAGCCGTACGGATCGAGATCACCGATCCGGAGGACCCGACTCCGTACGTCTATCTGTCGACACGGGACCCGCAGGCGCTGGCCGCCGCCCTGACGGCCGTCCGCGCGGTGTAGGGCCCGTTCCGCCGCCGGTCAGGCGCCGTCCGGTCCCAGGGGCAGTTCCGGGTGCCGCAGAGGGTGCCGCGGCTGCTCCAGGGGCGGCAGCGCGGGGAGCGCGTCCCACGGGACCTGCCTGTCGCGCAGGTCGGCGCGGATACGCTCGGCGAGCTTCCTGGTGTCACGGCGGTTCATCACGGCGCCGACGGCCGCGCCGACCATGAACGGCATCAGGTTCGGAAGATTGCGCACCATGCGCTTCATGATCTGCTGGCGCAGCTGGCGCTTGAGCTGGCCGCCCATCGAGACGTTGTACGTCGAGGGCTTGGTGACCTCGATCCCGCGCTCCTGCGACCAGACGGTCAGATACGCGGTGCTGCGGTCCTTGAGGGAGCCGGGCGGCCGCACCCCGTAGACCTCGTGGAGCTCGGCGATGAGCTTCAGCTCGATGGCGGCGACGCCGACGATCTCCGCCGCGAGCTCGGTCGGCATCGCCGGCGGCACGGGCATCATCGCGGCGGCGCCGATACCGGCGCCCACCGTGGAAGTGGCGTTGGCCGCTCCCGCGACCAGCTTGTCGGCAAGCTGCTCGGGGGAGAGGCCGGGGAACTGCTTGCGCAGTTTCTCCAGGTCACGCACCGGAATGCGCGGCGCGTTGTCGATCAGCACGTCGGCGATGTGCGCGAGCGCCGCCTTGGCGCTCTCCTTGCTCCTCACGAGCCTTGTGCGCGCGCCCTGCCCCCGCCGGGCGAGGCCCGCCCTTGCGCTCTCACCGCCCTTGACGACGCCCTTGGTGACCGTGGCCAGGCGTCGGGCCCTGGTCGGGGACCCTGCCTGGCCGGACGTCTCGAGCGAGGCCGTCAGGCCCCGCTCCACACCCTCGGTCGCGTCGTACGGCAGCGATGCGGACGAGTCCTCCGCAGACGCCGCAGCGTCCTGTGAGGGGCCCGTACCGCCCTGGTACGCCTCCGGCTGTCCATGACGCCGGAAGCGCCGCTTCCCGGACGGTTTCTCGCCTGCCACTGGCGGCCCTGCCTCAGTCGCAGTCGCGGCAGATGGGCTGGCCGTTCTTCTCGCGCGCCAGCTGGCTGCGGTGATGCACGAGGAAGCAGCTCATGCAGGTGAACTCGTCGGCCTGCTTGGGCAGGACCCGGACGGCGAGCTCCTCGTTGGACAGGTCGGCCCCGGGGAGCTCCATGCCCTCCGCGGCCTCGAACTCGTCGACGTCGACGGTCGAGGTGGACTTGTCGTTCCGCCGGGCCTTCAGTTCCTCAAGGCTGTCGGAATCGACGTCGTCGTCGGTCTTGCGTGGGGTGTCGTAGTCCGTTGCCATGTCGCTCTCCCCCTCTGGGTGGTTGCGGTGTCTCAGCGCACGTAACGCGTGAGAGGCCGGACTTGTGCCCGACCTGAGGCGGAGATTTTGCCTCACATCAAGGTCTGTTACTCAATCGACACCCAACCGGACCCCTCGAGAGTGATCGGGTTGGATGGCGATGGGGACCGTACACGGTCCGCGGGCGTGCTTCACGGGCGCCACCCCGTGTACTTCCCGTGATGTCACCCCCCGGAAACCCGGGCTTTTACCGGCTTTCCGCACGATCATCGATCACGGAGCGTAGAGCGATCCGATTCGTCCCCTGTGATTGATCGCACATGGATTCGCCGGATGCCGTTTCCGAATATTCCGCTTAAAGCGAACATCGGACGAGAAACTCAGACCGGAAGAGTGACACGCATCACCAGCCCGCCTCCCTCGCGCGGCACTGCGGAGATGCGGCCCCCGTGAGCGCGGGCCACCGAACGCGCGATGGAGAGCCCCAGGCCGACCCCCTTGTCGCTGCCCGTGCGCTCCTGGCGCAGGCGCCTGAACGGCTCGAAGAGGTTGTCGATCTCGTAGGCGGGGACCACCGGTCCGGTGTTGGTCACCAGCAGGACCGCCTGGCCGTGCTCGACCTCCGTGGTCACCTCCACCCAGCCCCCCGGCACGTTGTACCGGACGGCGTTCTGCACGAGGTTCAGCGCGATCCGCTCCAGCAGCACGCCGTTGCCCTGGACGACCGCTGCCCGGCGCTCCCCCCGCACCTCCACGCCCTTCTCGTCCGCCTCCGAGCGGACCTGGTCCATGGCGCGTGAGGCCACCTCCGCCAGGTCCACGGGCTTGCGCTCGACGATCTGGTTGTCGCTCCGGGCGAGCAGCAGCAGGCCCTCGACCAGCTGCTCGCTGCGCTCGTTGGTGGCCAGCAGCGTCTTGCCCAGCTGCTGGAGCTCCACGGGAGCTCCCGGATCGGAGAGGTGCACCTCGAGCAGCGTGCGGTTGATCGCCAGCGGCGTACGCAGCTCGTGCGAGGCATTCGCCACGAACCGCTGCTGCGCGGTGAAGGCCCGCTCCAGGCGGTCCAGCATCTCGTCGAAGGTGTCGGCGAGCTCCTTGAGCTCGTCGTCGGGTCCGTCCAGCTCGATCCGGCGCGAGAGGTCGGAACCGGCCACCTGGCGCGCGGTGCGGGTGATCCGGCCCAGCGGCGACAGCACCCGGCCGGCCATCGCGTAGCCGAAGGCGAACGCGATGATGCTCAGCCCGAGCAGGGCGAACAGGGAGCGGCGCAGCAGGTCGTCCAGCGCCAGCTCGCGCTGGTGCTGGAGGCAGGCGGAGACGGCCTGGTTGAACTGCTCGCCGGAACCCTCCTCCGGGAGGGTGCACCAGTCCGTGGTGGGCTGGACCTTGCCCTCGACGATCTTGAACGGGAGATCCGCGACGCCGACGTGCAGCGCCTGCGCGGTGAAGAGATAGATGATCGACAGCAGCAGGATGCCCGCGATCAGGAACATCCCGCCGTACAGCAGGGTGAGCCGTATCCGGATGGTGGGGCGCAGCCAGGGGCGGACCGGCTCCCTGGGGTCCCAGGTCGGTTTCGGTGGTGCCTCCGGCGGCGCGGGAACGGTGGCCATGCGATCAGATCCGGTAACCGGAGCCGGGCACCGTGACGATCACGGGCGGTTCGCCGAGCTTGCGGCGCAAGGTCATCACGGTCACCCGCACCACGTTGGTGAAGGGGTCGGTGTTCTCGTCCCAGGCCTTCTCCAGCAGCTGCTCGGCCGAGACGACCGCGCCCTCGCTGCGCATCAGGACCTCCAGGACCGCGAACTCCTTCGGGGCCAGCTGGATCTCCTTGCCGTCCCTGAAGACCTCGCGACGGTTCGGATCGAGCTTGATGCCGGCGCGCTCCAGCACCGGCGGCAGCGGCACCGTCGTACGCCGCCCGAGGGCACGCACACGGGCGGTGAGCTCGGTGAACGCGAACGGCTTGGGCAGATAGTCGTCGGCGCCGAGCTCCAGGCCCTCCACGCGGTCACTGACGTCCCCCGAGGCCGTCAGCATCAGCACCCGGGTCGGCATGCCCAGCTCGACGATCCTGCGGCAGACGTCGTCCCCGTGGACCAGGGGAAGGTCGCGGTCGAGCACCACCACGTCGTAGTCGTTGACCCCGATGCGCTCGAGGGCGGCGGCGCCGTCGTACACGACGTCGACCGCCATGGCCTCCCGGCGCAGTCCGGTGGCCACCGCATCGGCGAGCAGCTGCTCGTCCTCGACGACGAGTACGCGCACGTCGCTGTCCTCTCTCGGGAGCCCCGTCACCGTGACAGGGCAGGTCTGCGCACTGACTGTGCGGCTCCATCCTGCCCGTTACGCGCGTAAACCGGCTGTAAGGCGAACAGGCTCGACAACCGCACCAAGGAATAACGAGGATTTCCGGGACAGTTGAGGTTTCCACCCGGGAAGGCCTGGGGAGGACGACTGCACATCCCGATCACGCCCTGTGTGTGGCGCACCACGACCTGTTCCAGGGTTGATCAACCCACCGTCGGCACACCCCCGTGCCACCGACCTACGACGAGGGGGCGCATCATGGACGCTTTCACTGCCGGACTGCTGCAGCGCATAAAGGCCGCCGAGGACGACCTGACGGTCGCCCGGGAGACGGGCGACGACTTCCTCGCTGACGTCGAGCAGGCGGAGCTGGACGATCTCCACCGCCTCGCCGCCGAGCACGGGGTGAAGCTCACCGCGGCCTGATCTCCGACCGTGCTGCACCGAGGCCCGGCCCCGCGCGAAGCGGGGCCGGGCCTCTGGCGTGGGGGCGTGGCCGCTGCGGGGCGGGGCCGCTGCGGGGCCCGGTCTCCGCGGTGCGGGGCCGCCGCGCGGGGCCGTTCCCCTACCCGCCCCTTCCCGGAACCGGGGGCTCTGCCCCCGGACCCCCGCGCCTCAAACGCCGGCGAGGCTGACAGAGTCAGCCCGCCCGGCGCTTGAGGGCACCGCGCGGAGCGCGGTACGGGTCCGGGCGGAGCCCGGTTCGGGAAGGGGCGGGGAGGGGAACACGCCCGCCGCAGGCGCGGCCACGCCTGCCTCAGTCGTGCCACGCCCCCATTTCCTCCAGCAACGCCTGCAGCGGCTCGAAGACGCCCGGCACCGCCGCGACCGTGAGGTCGCCGGACGGTCCGTCCCCGGGGCGGCCCCCGGTCAGCGCCCCGCCCTCGCGGGCGATCAGGTCGCCCGCGGCGAGGTCCCAGGGGCTGAGCCCGCGCTCGTAGTAGCCGTCCAGGCGGCCCGCCGCCACGTCCGCCAGGTCGATCGCCGCCGAGCCGCTGCGCCGGATGTCGCGCAACTGCGGGATCAGCCGCTGGGCGACGTCCGCCTGGTGGGTGCGGACGGTGTGGACGTAGTTGAAGCCGGTCGAGACCAGGGCCTGGTCCAGCGGGGGCGCCGGCCGGCACCGTACGGGCCGGTCGTTCAGGAACGCGCCGCCGCCGCGCACCGCGTGGAAGGTCTCGCGCCGCATGGGGGCCTCGACGACGCCGACCACGGTCTCGCCGTCGAGCTCGGCGGCGATGGAGACGGCCCAGGTGGGCAGTCCGTACAGGTAGTTGACGGTGCCGTCGAGCGGGTCGATGACCCAGCGCACACCACTGGTGCCCACCGTGGCCGCGCCCTCCTCGCCGAGGAAACCGTCGTCCGGGCGGTGCTCGGAGAGGAAGCCGGTGATCAGTTTCTCCGCCGCGATGTCCATCTCGGTCACGACGTCGATGGGGCTGGACTTGGTCCTGGCGACGCCCAGGTCGTCCGGGCGGCCGTCCCTCAGCAGGGCGCCGGCTCTCCGGGCGGCCTCCAGGGCGAGGGTCAGCAGTTCGGACGGGAGCGGGTCGGTCACAGGGGTCTCCTTCACGCGTACGGGCTGTCTGCGCCTGCCGCCGCGGGCCGGGCCGCGCGGGCCGGGCAGCACCCGACAGGGCAGAGGTCGTGGCTCGGGCCGAGCGCTCCCAGCGCGCAGCGTTCCGCCGGGATGCCGCGCTCGGAGGCGGCCCGTTCCAGCAGGAGGTCGCGTACAGCGGCGGCGAACCGCGGGTCGGCGCCCACGGTCGCGGAGCGGCGCACCGGCAGGCCCAGCTCCGCGGCCTTCGCGGTGGCCTCCGTGTCGAGGTCGTACAGGACCTCCATGTGGTCGGAGACGAAGCCGATCGGGACCATGACGGCGGCCGGCGCACCGGCGGCGTGCAGGCTCTCCAGGTGGTCGCAGATGTCCGGTTCCAGCCAGGGGATGTGCGGGGCGCCGCTGCGGGACTGGTAGACGAGCTCCCAGGGGTGCTCGACGCCGGTCTCGTGGGCGACGGCTTCGGCGACGGTCCGGGCCACGTCGAGGTGCTGGCGGACGTAGGCGCCGCCGTCCCCGTGCTCGGCGGCGGGGCCGGAGGCGTCGGCCGCGGAGGTCGGGATCGAGTGCGTGGTGAAGGCGAGGTGCGCACCGGCGCGGACGTCCTCCGGCAGGTCGGCGAGGGAGGCGAGGACCCCGTCGATCATGGGCCGTACGAAGCCGGGGTGGTTGAAGTAGTGCCGCAGCTTGTCGACGCGCGGCAGTCGCCGCCCCTCCGCCTCCAGCGTCGCCAGCGCGTCCGCGAGGTTCTCCCGGTACTGGCGGCAGCCGGAGTACGAGGCGTAGGCGCTGGTGGCGAGGACGGCGATGCGCCGGTGTCCCGCGTCGGTCATCTCGCGCAGGGTGTCGGTGAGGTACGGCGCCCAGTTGCGGTTGCCCCAGTGGACCGGCAGGTCCAGCCCGTGCTCGGCGAAGTCCTTGCGCAGGACTTCGAGCAGCGCCCGGTTCTGGTCGTTGATGGGGCTGACGCCGCCGAAGAGGAAGTAGTGCTGCCCCACTTCCTTCAGCCGTTCCTTCGGGATGCCTCGGCCGCGGGTCACGTTCTCCAGGAACGGGACCACGTCGTCCGGGCCTTCAGGGCCGCCGAACGAGAGCAGCAGAAGGGCGTCGTAAGGCGCTGGGTCACGCAGATCGGACATGGGGTCGATCCTGCCACCCGTCTCCGACGGCGGAAAAACCGCGGTGCGCCGGCCGAGGTGGGGCGCGTAATCTGTGAAGGCTGCCCTTACGCCTTACCGGAGTCCCTGTTGCCCAGTCCGTACCGCGCGATCTTCGCCACCCCCGGCTCTCTGGGGTTCTCCACCGCAGGCCTCCTCGGCCGGATGCCGCTGTCCATGCTGGGCATCGGGATCATGACCATGGTCTCCGAGCTCACCGGACGCTACGGCCTGGCCGGCACACTCACCGCGACGCTCGCGCTGTCCGCGGCCGTGCTGGGCCCGCAGGTCTCCCGTCTGGTCGACCGCCACGGCCAGCGCAGGGTGCTGCGTCCGGCCACTCTCGTCACGCTCGCCGCCGTCACCGGACTGCTGATCTGCGCCCAGCAGGGAGCGCCGGACTGGACGCTGTTCGCCTTCACGGCCGTCGCGGGCTGTGCGCCGAGCGTCGGCGCGATGACCCGGGCGCGCTGGGCGGCGCTCCTCGAGGGTTCACCCCGGGAACTGCACACCGCCTACTCGGTCGAGTCGATCATCGACGAGGTGTGCTTCATCTTCGGGCCGATCATCTCCATCGGGCTGTCCACCCTGTGGTTCCCGGAGGCCGGTCCGCTGCTCGCCGCCGGCTTCCTGCTGGTCGGCGTCTGGTGGCTGACGGCTCAGCGGGCCACGGAGCCGAAGCCCCACCCCGCGTCGCACGACTCCGGCGGCAGCGCGCTGCGCTCTCCCGGTCTCCAGGTGCTCGTGGCCGCGTTCGTCGCCACCGGGGTGATCTTCGGCGCGGTGGACGTGGTCACGGTGGCGTTCGCGGAGGAGACGGGCCACAAGGCCGCGGCGAGCTGGGTGCTCGCGGTCTACGCGCTCGGTTCCTGCCTCGCGGGCGCCGTCTTCGGCCTGTTGCACCTGAAGGGTGAGCCCGCCCGCAGGTGGGTGCTGGGCGTCTGCGCGATGGCCGTGAGTATGATCCCCCTCCAACTGGCCGGGAGCCTGCCGTTCCTGGCCGTGGCGCTCTTTGTCGCGGGCCTTGCCATCGCGCCGACGATGGTGACGACCATGGCCCTCGTCGAGGCGCACGTACCGCGCAGCAAGCTGACCGAGGGCATGTCCTGGACCGGTACCGGGCTCGCGGTCGGCGTCGCTCTGGGTTCCTCGGCCGCCGGCTGGGTGGTCGACGCGCAGGGTGCCGCTGCGGGGTACGCGGTGCCCGGCGTCGCGGGGGTGTTCGCGGCCGTGGTGGCGTTCCTGGGGTACCGCCGGCTGCGCAGGCCGGTGCCGATGCGGGAGGGGCAGCGTGAGCAGCGTGATCAGGACCCGGAGCAGCGGGAACAGCCCGTGGCGTAACTGGGCGGGGACCGTTGTCTCCCGGCCCGCGAGAGAGGTCCGCCCCGCGTCCGTGGAGGAGCTCGCCGACGCGGTCCGCTCGGCGGTCGCGGAGGGCCTCCGGGTCAAGACGGTCGGCACGGGGCACTCGTTCACGGCCATAGCGGCCACCGACGGGCTGCTGATACGGCCGGACCTGATGACGGGGATCCGCCGGATCGACCGCTCGGAGATGACCGTCACCGTCGAATCGGGCACCCCGCTCAAGCGGTTGAACACCGCCCTCGCCCGTGAGGGGCTGTCGCTCACGAACATGGGCGACATCATGGAGCAGACCGTCGCCGGCGCGACGTCGACCGGCACCCACGGCACCGGCCGCGACTCCGCCTCGATCGCCGCGCAGATCAAGGGCCTTGAGCTGGTGACCGCCGACGGGGCCGTGCTGACCTGCTCGGAGAAGGAGAATCCCGAGGTCTTCGCCGCGGCCCGGATCGGCCTGGGCGCACTCGGGGTCGTCTCGGCGATCACGTTCGCGGTGGAGCCGGTCTTCCTGCTGACCGCCCGCGAGGAACCGATGTCCTTCGACCGGGTCCTGGCGGACTTCGAGGCCCTGCACGCGGAGAACGAGCACTTCGAGTTCTACTGGTTCCCGCACACCGGGAACTGCAACACCAAGCGCAACAACCGCAGCTCCGGCCCCGCGGCGCCGCCCGGCAGGGTCGGCGGCTGGATCGAGGACGAGCTGCTGTCCAACGGGGCCTTCCAGGTGGCCTGTTCGCTGGGCCGCGCGGTGCCCGCGGCCGTTCCCGCGATCGCCAGGCTCTCCAGCCGCGCGCTGTCCGCCCGTACCTACACGGACATTCCCTACAAGGTCTTCACATCGCCCCGCCGGGTGCGGTTCGTGGAGATGGAGTACGCGGTGCCCAGGGAGGCCGCGGTCACGGCGCTCCGCGAGCTCAGGGCGATGATCGAGCGCTCGCCGCTGCGGATCGGGTTCCCTGTCGAGGTGCGCACGGCCCCCGCCGACGACATCACGCTGTCGACGGCCTCGGGCCGGGAGACGGCGTACATCGCGGTGCACATGTACCGCGGCACGCCGTACCGTTCCTACTTCACCGCCGTGGAGTCGATCATGACGGCGCACGGCGGACGGCCGCACTGGGGAAAGATCCATACGCGGGACGCGCGTTACTTCGCCGAGGCCTACCCCCGGTTCGGCGAGTTCACCGCGCTGCGCGACCATCTCGACCCGGACCGGGTCTTCCAGAATCCGTATCTGCGCCGGGTGCTGGGCGACTGACGCCGGCCGGCCGCGCCCGCTCACCGCGGGCCGTTCGCCGCCTTTCTGACGCTCCGTCCATGAATCGGGCTTCTGACGCGCCTTCAGCCACCTTTCTCCGTCTGCCCGCCATGCACCGAGATAGGACATTTGAACGAAGAGAATAGTTCCGTTTCTGGTGTTTCCGTGAAGCACAACACCTGGTCACCCCGCGTTCGAGCGCCAATCCGGTACCCCTCTGCCGAAGTTCGGCGGCGCGGCTGTCCACCCGGATGGCCCGAATGGAGTACTGTGGCGAGCCCTGGGCCCGGCCTCCCTCGTGGTGTCCGGATCCCAGGTTGGGGGCCGAAAGCGGCGCTCGATCCGGCGGCACCGCGGTGAAGCATGGAGATCTATCGCTCAGAGTGACGACCGATCACGCTGAGTGGCGAATAGATCACCGTGCCATAACGGCGATCCAGGGCTCGCGCCCGACACGCCGGGCAACTCGGCAAGGTTGTGGCAGGCTGCACCCGGGCAGGCCACACTCGACTCGACTAGCGGAAGCAGCGACGCAGGTGACGTCGGCAGGCACCACCCGGGAGGTCCCCATGCCCGAACTGCGTGTCGTGGCCGTCTCCAACGACGGCACACGACTGGTGCTCAAGGCTGCGGACAGCACGGAATACACGCTTCCGATCGACGAGCGCCTGCGTGCCGCCGTGCGTAATGACCGTGCCCGGCTCGGCCAGATCGAGATCGAGGTGGAGAGCCATCTCCGCCCCCGTGACATCCAGGCGCGTATACGTGCCGGTGCCTCCGCGGAGGAGGTCGCTCAGCTCGCCGGCATCCCGGTCGACCGGGTGCGCCGCTTCGAGGGCCCGGTCCTCGCAGAGCGGGCCTTCATGGCGGAGCGGGCCAGAAAGACCCCCGTACGCCGCCCCGGTGAGAACACCGGTCCGCAGCTGGGCGAGGCCGTGCAGGAGCGGCTGCTGCTGCGCGGTGCCGAGAAGGACACCGTCCAGTGGGACTCGTGGCGCCGCGACGACGGCACCTGGGAGGTCCTGCTCGTCTACCGGGTCGCGGGCGAACCGCACTCGGCGAGCTGGACCTACGACCCGCCGAGGCGGCTCGTCCAGGCCGTCGACGACGAGGCGCGCGCCCTGATCGGCGAGACCGACGACACGATCGCGCAGGAGCCGAGCTTCCCGTTCGTCCCGCGCATCGCGCGCCTGCCCAGGGACCGGCCGCTGGACCGCGCCCTGGACCGGCAGATCGAGCGCCCGTCCGCGCCCTCCGCCGACGCGGACGACAAGGACGAGCGGGATTCGCTGACCAGCCTGCTGGAGGCCGTGCCGAACTTCCGCGGCGACATGGTCGTGCCCGAGCGGCCCGTGGCGTCGGAGCCGCCCGCCGTCGAGCCCGGCCAGGAGGTCGAGGCCGAGGAGGAGCCGGTGGCGCCCGCCGCGTCGGCCGGCGCCGGTTCCGCGTACGCGGACGTGCTGATGCCGCGCTCCGTGGCCGGCCACCGGGACCGGCTGACGGGCACCACGGACCGGCAGGCGGAGGCGGACGGCGTCCGTCCCGGCCGCCGCGCCGCCGTACCGAGCTGGGACGAGATCGTCTTCGGAACGCGCCGCAAGAAGCAGGAGTAGGAACGTTTCGCACGAAGGGCCGGCCCCGCGGGGACCGGCCCTTGTGGCGTGCGATCAGCCCCGCCGCGGACCCGTCGCGACCGGACGCTCCGGGTCGCGGGACCACTCCGACCAGGAGCCCGCGTACAGAGCGTGGTCGAAGCCGGCGATCTCCAGGGCCAGCGCCTGCTGGGCGGCCGAGACGCCGGAGCCGCAGTAGACGCCCACGGGACCCGCGTCCGCACGGGCCCCGAGCTCCGCGAACCTGGCCGCCAGCCACTCGGCCGGGCGGAAGCGGCCCTGGTCGTCCAGGTTCTCCGTGGTCGGCGCCGAGACCGCGCCCGGAATGTGCCCGGCGACCGGGTCGATGGGCTCCACCTCGCCGCGGTAGCGCTCCCCCGCCCGGGCGTCGAGCAGGAGCCCGTCACGGGCCGTCGCCGCGGCGTCGTCGGCGTCGAGCAGGGGCAGCGCACCCGGCTTCGGCTCGAAAGTGCCCTCCTGTGGGACGGGAACCGTCGTCTCGAGCGGCCCGGTCCACGCCGCGAGTCCACCGTCCAGCACCCGGACGTCGTCGTGCCCGGCCCAGCGCAGCAGCCACCAGGCGCGTGCCGCGCCCCAGCCCTTGTCGGCGTCGTACGCGACGACGGGGGTGCCAGGACCGATGCCCGCCCGGCGCATGACCGCGCCGAACGCCTCGACGTCGGGCAGCGGATGACGGCCGGCGGCTCCTGGCGGTCCGGCCAGTTCGGCGTCGAGGTCGACGAAGACGGCGCCCGGGATGTGCCCGGCCTCGTAGTCGGGCCGACCGTGCGGCCCGCCGAGCCGGTAGCGGACATCGAGAAGGACCGGCGGGGTGGGGCCGGCGAGCTCGTCCGAGAGACCGGCCGCGGAGATGATCGGATTCATACGGCCATCCTCGCGCACCGGCCTGGCGCACCGGAACGCCCCCGAAGAGGATGAGCGGCCCCAAAACGGGCAACCTCCGGCGGGAACCCGCCATATCCGGCGCGGCCAGGGCGCACCGGGCCCCTGGTGATGACAACATCGGCTCGAGCGCAACGGTCTCCGCAGAGCCTCCCCACGACCGTGGACGCGCCAGGTCCCCCCGTACGGCCACCACGATGGTCCGAGGAGAGAGTGACGATGACCGAGGCGACTCGGCGCCCCCCGGGCACGCCCTGCTGGGTGAGCCTCATGGTGCACGGCCTTGACGCGACACAGGAGTTCTACGCGGCGCTGTTCGGCTGGGAGTTCTCACCCGGCCCCACGCAGCTGGGGCCCTACGTCCGCGCGATGCTCGGCGGGAAGGTGGTGGCCGGCATCGGCCGGCTGCCCGCCGACAGGCATCTGCCGGTCGCCTGGACCGCGTATCTGGCGAGCGACGACGCCGACGTGACCGCGGAGGTGATCCGCAGCTGCGGCGGCACGGTCGGCGTCGGGCCGCTCGACGCCGCCGACGCGGGACGGCTGGTGATCGCATCGGACCCGGCGGGCGCGGTGTTCGGCGTCTGGCAGGCGGCGGAGCACACCGGCACCGCCGTGTACGGCACGCACGGGACGCCCGTCTGGAACGAGCTGCGGACCAGGGACACCTCGTCGGTCGGCAAGTTCTACCAGGCGGTCTTCGGCCACGAGGCCAAGGAGGACGGATCCGGGCCGGACGGACTCACGCTACGGCTCGACGGCCGTCCCGTCGCCACGGTGCGGGGGATGGGCCGGACCCTGCCCCGCGAGCGCGGTCCGCACTGGATGACGTACTTCGAGGTCGAGGACACCGACGCGGCCGCGCACCGGGTGGTGGAGCTGGGCGGTCACGTCATCGAGGCGCCGGGACCGGGCCCCCGCGGGCGGGCGGCGACCGTCTCCGACCCCGAGGGCGCGGTGTTCACGATCGTACGGTCGGACGTCCCCTGACATCACGGGCGTCACGGGCGCCGACGGCGTCCGGGTCGGCCTCGACCGGCAGGACGTCCGGGGAGAGGGCGGCCGCCCGGGCGGAGGCCGCCGTCATCCGCCGGCGGTGGTGACGCCGGCACAGGACCTCGTAACCGACCTCGTCCGGTGACTGGTTGACGTCCCCGACGACGACCTGCGCGCCCTCGACGACCATCACACCGCCCACGGTGCGGGCGTTGTGCGTGGCGCGCGCACCGCACCAGCACAGCGCCTCGACCTGGAGCACCTCGACACGGTCGGCGAGTTCGACGAGCCGCTGCGAGCCGGGGAACAGCTTGGAGCGGAAGTCGGTGGTGATACCGAAGGCGAAGACGTCCAGTTCCAGGTCGTCGACGACGCGGGCGAGCTGGTCGACCTGGTCCGGCGCGAGGAACTGCGCCTCGTCGGCGATCACATAGTCGCAACGGCCGCCCTTGGAGAAGCGGTCGACGAGATACGCGTAGAAGTCGAAGCCCTCTGCGGCCTCTACCGCGTCGGTGACCAGCCCCAGCCGCGACGAGAGCTTGCCCTCGCCGGCCCGGTCGTCACGCGTGAAGATCATGCCCTGCAGGCCGCGCGCGGACCGGTTGTGCTCGATCTGAAGAGCGAGGGTGCTCTTTCCGCAGTCCATCGTTCCGGAGAAGAACACCAGCTCGGGCATGAGGAGATGAGACCTTTCGGGTCTGGGTGGAGGGCTTTCAGGAACGTACTTCGAGGAGCGGCACGAGCTGCTCCGCGGGGGTCATGGAACCATGCATGCCCACCATGGCGGACTCGTTCGGTTCGTTGACGGAGGCGATGATCACCACATCGTCGTGGGCGGCCGCGACGACGTCGCCGATCCGCCCGTACACCCGGTCGTCGATCTGCGGGCCGAACCAGCCGGCGGCGACGGCCTCGTCGCGGCTCGCCACCCAGAACTGCTCCCCCAGCACCTCACGCCACACGGCGAGGACGTCGTTCTCCGCGCCGGGCACGGCGTACACATGGCGTGCCCTGCCCTCGCCGCCGAGCAGGGCGACACCGGCCCGCAGTTCCCAGTCCTCGTCGAAGTCGATGCGGGACTGCTCGTCGAAGGGGATGTCGATCATGCCGTGGTCGGCGGTGACGTACAGCGCGGCGCGGGGCGGCAGCTGGTCGGCGAGCCGCTCCACCAGCCGGTCCGCGTACATCAGTTGTCCGCGCCAGGCGTCGGAGTCGATGCCGAACCGGTGCCCCTTGCCGTCGACCTCGCTGTAGTACGTGTAGACCAGCGAACGGTCACCGGCGGCCAGTTGCTCGGCGGCGAGGTCCATGCGCTCCTCGCCGGTCAGGCGGCCGTGGAACGTG
This sequence comes from Streptomyces kurssanovii, assembly GCF_040677245.1. NCBI lineage: Bacteria > Bacillati > Actinomycetota > Actinomycetes > Kitasatosporales > Streptomycetaceae > Streptomyces > Streptomyces kurssanovii. Next base: position 120,417 of record NZ_JBFAQK010000005.1, on the reverse strand, counting down.
CCGCCGCTGAGCGCGACCTTGGTGAGCGGCGTCTGCTCGAACGCGGGGGACGACACCTGGGCGGTGTGCACCCCCGCCCGGTCCGCCAGCTCGAAGACGGTGGGATACGGCTGCCAGGCCCTCGGCGAGGTCCACGGCCTCCACCGGAGCTGGTTCATCAGCTGGCCGGTCTCGGGATTGCGCACGGTGTAGCCGGGCAGGCCGTGCGCGCCGGGCGGGAGGCCCGTACCGACGGAGGCGAGCGAGGTGGCGGTGGTCGCCGGGAACCCGGCCGTGATCGGCGCTCCGGTACCGCCGCGGGACGTGCCGAGGAGCGAGGTCAGGAACGGGGCCTCGTCGGGGTGGGACCTGATCTGCTCCCAGCCGAGGCCGTCGATCAGGAAGACGCAGTTCCGGTCGGCGGGCGTGAGCTCGGCGATGGACTGCTCGAGCCCCGGGACACCCTGGCCGGCGGCGAGGGTGGGGAGCAGGTCGGCGAGCGAGCCGCTGCCGTACTCGGGCGCGGGCGCCGCGTACACATCGAGCGAGACGGGGTCGTCCGGCCACACTGCGGGCTGGGCCATCAGCGCGTGGCTGCCGTGGCTTCGGAGAGCGCCTGGGCGAAGACCAGGGTCTGGCGGACGGTGTCGGGCCCGTCACCGGCCTCGCTGACGCGCAGGCTGAGGTCGTCGGCGGTGGAGCTGCCGGTGTAACCGTGGTCGGCGTCGCAGTTCGGGTCGCCGCAGGCGGCGGGCTCCAGGTCGAGGCGCGAGACCGCGCCCCAGCCGATGGTCAGGACGACCTCGCGCGGCAGCGTGCCGGGGGTGTACGACTCCGGATTGGCGACCACGCGGCTGACCACGACCGACGAGATCCGGCCGAGCTTCACCGACTCGGTGGAGGTGGTCGCGTACGGGGTCGGGGAGCCGGAGTCGGCGGCCTGCTCGTCGGTGTGGCTGACGATGAACCGGTTCGCCGTCAGGACGAGGACGGTGACATGGCGGCGGACCTCGTTCGCGTCGAACGTGGTCTCCTGGTGCACCAGGTACGACGCGATCGGCTCGCCGCCGACGGCGGCTTCCACCGCCTCGGCCACGAGTGCCGGGTAGTAGCCGCTGCGCTCGATCGCGGCGCGCAGCCCCTGGGTCGTCGTACCGGTCTTCGCCATGCGGTCCATCCTACGGGGCCCCAGGGGCACCGGGCGCTCAGTAGCTGGGGAGCCGGCGGGGGCCGAGATCGCTTCGGGGCGGCGGCGGCGCCAGCCGTACGGACGCGTCCAGCACGGTGAGGCCGTGCTGGGCGACGACGACCGGCTCGAGGCTGATGCCGACCACTTCCGGGTGGTCGTCGACCAGTCGCGACACGCGCAGCAGCAGTTCCTCGAGCGCGGAGGTGTCGACCGGCGCGGATCCGCGCCAGCCGAACAGCAGCGGCGCCGCGCGGATGGTGCGGATCAGGTCGCCCGCGTCACGGTCGGTGGCGGGAACGAGCCGGTGCGCGGTGTCGCCGAGCAGCTCGGAGGCCACACCGGCCAGCCCGAAGGAGAGCACGGCTCCGACGGCGGGGTCGATGGCGGCGCGCACGACCGTGTCCACACCACGCGGCACCATGGCCTGCACCACCGGCTGGAGCTCCGCGGGCTTGCCGAACGTCTCCGTCAGCTCGCGGTACGCCTGGCGCAGCTGTGTCTCGTCGGCCAGGTCGAGGCGTACGCCGCCGAGATCGGCGCGGTGGCGCAGGTGGGGGGCGGTGGTCTTGAGCGCGACCGGGTAGCCGAGCCGCGCGGCGGCCTGCACGGCGGCGCCCGGGTCGGGAGCGGGCAGGGTCGGCCGCACATGGACGCCGTAGCGCGCGAGGAGCGCGTGGGCGTCGGCCGCGGCGAGGGTGAATCCCCTGTCGTCGTCCGCCGCCGCGAGCAGCCGCTCGATGTGCGCGGCGGCTCCGGCCTCGTCGATGTCGTCGTACACAGGGACCCGGCCGGGCTCCGCGGCCTGCCGTCGCCACTGGGCGTACCTCACGGCCTCGGCGAGGGCCCGCGCGGCGCGCTCGGCGGCGGGGTAGGCGGGGATCCGGCGGGTGTCGGCGCCGGGCGACGACGGGTCGCTGTCGTCGGCGGCCTCCGTGCCGCCGGTGGCCGCGGACCCGGGCCGGACACCGTCCGGACGGGGTACCTCGCTCAGCGTCGCCGCCGTCGCCGCGCCGGGGCGGGCCGGCCCGTGATCACCGTCGCGTTCGGCGGTGTCGGCCCGCCCGGAGTGGTCGGACGGCGGGGCGGTGCTGGCGGCCGCCGCGAGGGCGTCGGCCAGGGCGCCCATTTCCACGTGGACGACCGCCACGGGTTTGGCCGGAGCGGTGGCCGACGCGTCGCGGAGGGCCGCGGCGAGGACCTCGCCGTCGCCCGATTCCGTGACGCCGTTCTCGCCGACCCAGGGGATCGCCGTGATGACCACGGCGTCGCACCCGTCGTCCTCCAGGGCTTCCGCCAGGGCCGCGCGGAAGTCCGAGGGTGTGGCCGCCGTCGTGAGGTCGCGCGGCGGGAGCGGACGCAGGCCCTCCGTCAGGCAGGCGTCGTAGGTGAGCAGGCCGAGCGACTCCGAGTTGCCGAGGATCGCCACCCGCGGCCCGCGCGGCAGCGGCTGCCCGGCCAGCATCAGGCCCGCGTCCACGAGTTCGGTGACCGTGTCGACGCGGATCACTCCCGCCTGGCGCAGCAGCGCCCCGACGGTCGCGTCCGGGATACGGGTGAACGGCACCGCGTGGCCCGGCGGCACGCTGCCGCTGTGCCGGGCTCCCTTGACCACGACGACCGGCTTGACCGCGGCGGTCCGTCGGGCGAGGCGGGTGAACTTGCGGGGGTTGCCGATGGACTCCAGGTACATCAGGACGACGTCGGTGTCCGGGTCCTCGTGCCAGTACTGCAGGAAGTCGTTGCCGGAGACGTCCGCGCGGTTGCCGGAGGAGATGAACGAGGACAGGCCCGCACCACGCCGGTGGAGTCCCGAGAGCAGCGCGATGCCGATCGCCCCGGACTGGGTGAACAGGCCGATCCGCCCGGGCACGGGGGCCTCGGGGGCCAGGGAGGCGTTGAGCCGGACGGCGTCCGAGGTGCTGATGATCCCGAACGAGTTGGGCCCGATGATCCGCATTCCGTACGACCGGGCCTGCCGCACCAGCTCGCGCTGGCGTTCCCTTCCGGCCCGGCCGCTCTCCGCGTATCCGGCGCTCAGCACCACGAGCCCTTGCACACCGTGCTCGCCGCAGTCCGCGACGACGTCGGGCACCCGCTCAGCCGGGACGGCGACGATCGCCAGATCGACAGGTTCCGCGATCTCACCGACCGAGCGCACGGCGGGCACGCCGTCGATCTCGCGCTGGTCCTGCGGGAACGCGCGGTTGACCGCGTACACCCGGCCGGTGAATCCGCCGTCCAGGAGGTTGCGCAGCGCGGTGCGCCCGACGCCGCCGGGCAGCCGGCCCGCGCCGACGACGGCCACGGAGCCGGGCGCGAGCAGCCGCTGGACCGAGCGTGCCTCGGCGCGCTGCTCGCGTCCGCGCTGCACGGCGAGGGACTCCGCCGTCGGTTCGAGGTCGAGGGTCAGATGGACGGATCCGTCCTCGAAGCTGCGCCGCTGTGTGTATCCGGCGTCGCGGAACACCTTGATCATCTTGGAGTTGGCCGGCAGCACCTCCGCGGCGAAGCGCCGGATGCCCCGCTCCCGTGCCACCGCCGCGATGTGTTCGAGCAGCGCGGACGCGACGCCGCGCCCCTGGTGCGCGTCCTGGACGAGGAAGGCGACCTCCGCCTCGTCCGCGGGGGCGCTCGCCGGCCGGCCCTGCGCGTTGATCCGGTCGTAGCGGACGGTGGCGATGAACTCGCCGCCGACCGTGACCGCGAGTCCGACCCGGTCGACGTAGTCGTGGTGCGTGAACCGGTGGACGTCCTTGTCGGAGAGCCGCGGGTAGGGGGCGAAGAAGCGGTAGTACTTCGACTCGTCGGAGACCTGTTCGTAGAAGCTGACCAGCCGGTGGGCGTCCTCGGGGGTGATGGGCCTGATCCGGGCGGTGCCGCCGTCGCGCAGCACCACGTCTGCTTCCCAGTGAGCGGGGTAAGCGTGCTCCTGCGAGGTCTGCATGGGGGAAAGCCTACGCGCGGGCCACCGGTCGCGAAGGCGGTTGCGCGCGGGCAGTCTGAGGGGGCCGACGGCGGTCCGCACCCCCGGCAGGGTGGGCGGGGAGCACGCCGGGACACATGAGAGACTGGTCTAGACAACCCGCTAAGACTTGAAGGGCAACACCATGGCTGAGCGCCGCGTCAATGTCGGCTGGGCCGAGGGCCTTCACGCCCGCCCCGCGTCCATCTTCGTCCGTGCCGCGACGGCTGCCGGCGTCCCTGTGACGATCGCCAAGACCGACGGCAAGCCGGTCAACGCGGCCTCGATGCTCGCTGTGCTCGGCCTGGGCGCCCAGGGTGGCGAGGAGATCGTCCTCGCCTCCGACGCGGACGGCGCGGAGGCGGCGCTCGACCGCCTGGCCAAGCTGGTGGCCGAGGGTCTCGACGAGCTTCCCGAGACCGTCTGAGCCCGGCGGGCCCTGTCGCCCGCCGCCATTCACAGAAAAGCCGCGGCGTTCCGGGTCCGGAGCGCCGCGGTTCTGCATTTAAGACCGTATTCCGCATTCCGCGTTCCGGGCCCGGACAGAAAAGGAATGCGGAGAAATGGCCGACCCCATCACGCCTTCTTTTGTATACGCCCTCTGTTAATTCCGGCCGCTCGTGGTGTTTACGGCATGTTGCGAAGTCCTCACCCGTACGGTGCGGCGCAGCCGGTGGGCCGCGGCGGCACGCTCGGCGTGCGCGGCCGTCAGCGCGCGCGCACGCTCCGCGTCACCGCGGGCCACGGCGTCGACGATCGCACCGTGCTCCGCCCACGACTCGACCGGGGCGAGCGGCTGCTCCACCGAGTACATCCAGGCGATCTTGTGCCGCAACTGGGTCAGCAGCGCGGTCAGCCCGGGGCTGTCGCAGGACTGGGCGAGTGTCTCGTGGAACCAGGAGCCGAGCGAGCGCAGATCCTCGCCCTGCCCCCGGCGGGCCCGCTCCTGACCGAGTCTCACCAGGCCGCGCAGCACCCGCAGATGCGCTTCCGTGCGGCGCTGCGCGGCGCGCGCCGCGCCCAGCGGCTCCAGCAGCATGCGGATCTCCAGGAGGTCGGCGGCCTCCCGCTCCGTCGGCTCCGCCACACAGGCGCCCGCGTGCCGGCGGGTCACGACGAAACCCTCCGACTCCAGGGTGCGCAGCGCCTCGCGCACCGGGACGCGGGAGACCCCGTAGCGGCGGGCCAGCTGCTCCTCGGTGAGCCGGCTGCCGCGCTCGTAGACCCCGGAGACGATGTCGTCGCGGATCGCCGTGCATACCGAGTGCGCGGGAATACGCATGACCGAACCTCCGCATTGATCCGAGCGAAACGCAGCCGATTGACGCGTGTTCCCGTGACTCTATTGCAATCAACGCGGTTTTCCGACGCCAGGACGAAAACCATGGAAGTCTCTTGACGGAGACGGTAATCACTCAATGGGCGAAACGCCGTGGAATGCGCCGAAGGCCCCCGGCGGGGAGCCGGGGGCCTTCGGACTTGAGGCGCGGGACGCGGGGCGCCGAGGGTCAGACGTTGACGCCGTGCGAGCGGAGGTAGGCGACCGGGTCGATGTCGGAGCCGTACTCGGCGGTGGTCCGGGCCTCGAAGTGGAGGTGCGGGCCGGTCGAGTTGCCGGTCGAGCCGGACAGGCCGATCTGCCGGCCCGGGGTGACCTGCTGGCCGACGGAGACGCTGATGGACGACAGGTGGCCGTACTGGGTGTACGTGCCGTCGTTCATCCGGATGACGACGTTGTTGCCGTACGCGCCGCCCCAGCCGGCCTCGACGACGGTGCCCGAACCGACGGACACGACGGAACTGCCGGAGGCGGCACGGAAGTCGACGCCGGAGTGGCTGCCGGAGGACCACAGGGCGCCGCCGGTCTTGTAGCCGGTGGTGACGTACGAACCGGCGATGGGGAGCCGGAAGGAGTTCAGCCGCTTGCGCTCGGCCTCACGGGCGGCGCGCTCCTTGGCCTCGCGGGCCTCCTTGGCACGCGCCTCGGCCTTGCGCCTGGCCTCCGCCTTCGCCTCTGCCTCGGCCTTCGCCTGCGCCTTGGCCTTGGCGGCGGCCTCCTGGGCCTCCCTCTCCTGGGCGGCGGCCTGGTCGGCTATCTCGTCGGCGAGCGACCCCATGGAGACGATCTGGGTGAGGCCGGTGTCCTCGACGGACGGGGCCTCGGTGTCAGCGGCGAGCGCCGGGGAGGCGAGGGTTCCGATGACGCCGGTGGTGGCGAGGGCGGCGACGCCGGCCAGGTTCGCGCTCCTGCGCGTCAGGCGGCTCGGGGCACGATGCTTCCCGGTGGCACGGGTGAACGCCATGAAGAGGCTGGTCCTTTCCTTCCTTCTCGCCTACCGGGTTAGCTGACGGGTTCGGAGCAGGAAGGTCTCCTACGGCCCCCTCCGCACGGGCGAAGGACGGCCGATTCACCCCAGGGACTGCGTGGGTCCCCGGCTCCCCAGGCTCGCGCCTGACGGGGACTCGGCGATGGCTGCCCGATGCCGCGGGCGCGACGATCTTCAGGCGGACAGCCGGACCGACGCTAGGCAACCCATTCGTCAATCACCAAACAGACAGCCCGTTTTGTAGCGCATGCCACAGGGCAGACAGGCACTCAAGCCTGCAAATCGGACATAGAGCAGGACCCCGGCAAACGATTCGAAGCCGGGGTCCTGTTCGTGCGGATTGCTCGTTTCTTGAGTCGCCGGGGCCGGGCGGCTCCCGTATCAGCCCGTGACAACCCTCACTTCACCGATGCCGAGCGCCTTCACCGGCTCCTCGATCTGCGACGCGTCGCCGACGAGCACGGTCACCAGCCGGTCGACCGGGAAGGCGTTGACGACCGCCGCGGTCGCCTCCACGGTGCCCGTCTCCGCCAGCCGGACGTACATCTGCGCCTGGTAGTCGTCCGGGAGGTGCTGCTCGACCTGGTCGGCCAGCGTGGCCGCGACGGACGCCGCCGTCTCGTACTTCAGCGGGGCGACGCCCACCAGGTTCTGCACGGCGACGTCCCGCTCGGCGTCCGTGAGCCCCTCGGCGGCGAGCGTGCGAAGCACCTTCCACAGGTCCTCGAGCGCCGGACCGGTGTTGGGCGTGTCCACGGAGCCGCTGATGGCGAGCATCGAGGCGCCGGAGCCGTCCGGAGCGGAGCGCAGCACCTGGCCGAAGGCGCGCACACCGTAGGTGTAGCCCTTCTCCTCGCGCAGCACCCGGTCCAGGCGGGAGGTCAGCGTGCCGCCGAGGCAGTACGTGCCGAGCACCTGGGCGGGCCAGACACGGTCGTGGCGGTCGCCGCCGACGCGGCCGATGAGCAGCTGTGTCTGCACCGCACCGGGGCGGTCGACGATGACCACCCGGCCGGTGTCGTCGGCGGTGATCGTGGGCACCGGACGCGGGTCCGCCTTGTCGCCCGTCCACGCCCCGAGCGTGTCGCCGAGGACGGCGTCCAGGTCGATGTCGGTGAGGTCGCCGACGATCACCGCGGTGGCGGTGGCGGGCCGCACATGCGCCTCGTAGAAGGCGCGTACGGCGGCCGCGTCGATCCGCGCGACCGTCTCCTCCGTGCCCTGGCGCGGCCGGGAGACGCGCAGCGAGGCCGGGAAGAGCTCCTTGGAGAGCTGCTTGGCTGCCCGGCGGCCCGGGTTCGCCGTCTCGTGCGGGATCTCGTCCAGGCGGTTGCGGACCAGCCGCTCGACCTCGCCGGCCTCGAAGGCGGGTGCGATCAGCGCCTCGGAGAGCAGCCCGAGCGCCTTGTGCAGCCGGGAGACCGGCACCTCGAGGGAGACCCGGACGCCGGGGTGGTCGGCGTGCGCGTCCAGGGTGGCGCCGCAACGCTCCAGTTCCGCGGCGAACTCCTCCGCGGAGTGCTTGTCGGTGCCCTCCGACAGGGCGCGCGCCATGATCGTGGCGACGCCGTCGAGGCCCTCCGGCTCGGCGTCCAGCGGGGCGTCGAGCGAGATCTCGACGGCCACCACCTGCTGGCCGGGACGGTGGCAGCGCAGCACCGTCAGTCCGTTGTCCAGCGTGCCGCGGTCGGGGGCCGGGAAGGCCCAGGGCCGGGCGGTGCCCGGGGTCGGCTGCGGGTGGAACTCCATGGTCACGGCAGCGTCGCTCACTGGTCCGTCCCCTCCTGCTCGTGTCCGTCGGCCGCGTCGGTCTCTTCTTCGGCGACCGGTTCGTAGACCAGCACCGCCCTGTTCTCCGGGTGCAGCCGGGCCTTGGCGACCGCCTGCACCTCCTCCGCGGTCACGTCGAGCACCCGCTGGACGGCGGTGAGCGCCAGCTGCGGATCGCCGAACAGCACCGCGTATCGGCAGAGTTCGTCGGCGCGGCCCGCGACCGTGCCGAGACGGTCCAGCCACTCGCGCTCCAGCTGGGCCTGGGCGCGCTCCATCTCCCCCGGCGTCGGGCCCTCGGCCGCGAACCGGGCCAGCTCCTCGTCGACGGCAGCCTCGATCTGCGGCACCTCGACACCGCCGGACGTCTTCACGTCCAGCCAGCCCATCGACGGGGCGCCCGCCAGCCGCAGCAGGCCGAACCCGGCCGCGACGGCCGTCCGGTCACGGCGCACCAGGCGGTTGTGCAGGCGGGACGACTCGCCGCCGCCGAGGACGGTCAGCGCCAGGTCGGCGGCGTCGCACTCGCGGGTGCCGTCGTGCGGGAGGCGGTACGCGGCCATCAGGGCGCGGGCGGGAACCTCCTCGACGATCTCCTCACGCAGCTGCGCGCCGATGTTCTCCGGGAGGGTGCCCTCACGCGGCGGCTGCTTGCCGCTGTGGGAGGGGATGGACCCGAAGTACTTCTCGATCCAGGCGAGCGTCTGCTGCGGATCGATGTCGCCGACGACCGACAGCACCGCGTTGTTGGGCGCGTAGTAGGTGCGGAAGAAGGCGCGGGCGTCCTCGAGGGTCGCCGCGTCCAGGTCGGCCATCGAACCGATCGGGGTGTGGTGGTAGGGGTGGCCCTCCGGGTAGGCGAGGGCGGTCAGCCTCTCGAAGGCCGTGCCGTAGGGCACGTTGTCGTACCGCTGGCGGCGTTCGTTCTTGACGACGTCGCGCTGGTTCTCCATCGACTCGTCGTCGAGGGCCGTCAGCAGCGAGCCCATGCGGTCGGCCTCGAGCCAGAGCGCGAGCTCCAGCTGGTGCGTCGGCATCGTCTCGAAGTAGTTGGTCCGCTCGAAGCTGGTGGTGCCGTTCAGCGAGCCGCCGGCCCCCTGGACGAGCTCGAAGTGTCCGTTCCCCTTCACCTGTGCCGAGCCCTGGAACATCAAATGCTCGAAGAGGTGGGCGAGTCCCGTACGGCCCTTGACTTCGTGGCGGGAACCGACGTCGTACCAGAGGCAGACCGCGGCGACCGGGGTCAGGTGGTCCTCGGAGAGCACCACGCGCAGGCCGTTGGCCAGGCGGTGCTCGGTCGCTGTCAGGCCGCCGGAACCGGCCGGCGCTGTGGCCGTGTGACCCATGGGCATGTACGTCCCTTCGATCGCGAAAACTAAGAGGTGCTGCCAGACCTGCCACTGTATGCAAGCGTGCTGACACCTGGCGAAGTTCCCGGGCCGCGATCTGCGCCGTTCCACCCGCGGGGCGGGGTCGAACATGGGTCGCGGTCGGTGTTGTCAGCGGGACGGTCCACAATGGTCGGCGTCAGACGCCCAACTGGTACGTGAAGGAGCAGCAGCCGCGATGGCCCGCCGCAGCACGAAGACCCCACCGCCGGACGACTTCGAGGAGCGCATCCTCGACATCGACGTGGTGGACGAAATGCAGGGCTCCTTCCTCGAGTACGCGTACTCGGTGATCTACTCCCGGGCCCTTCCGGACGCACGCGACGGCATGAAGCCGGTGCACCGCCGCATCGTCTACCAGATGAACGAGATGGGCCTGCGCCCCGACCGCGGCTATGTGAAGTGCGCGCGCGTCGTCGGCGAAGTCATGGGCAAGCTGCACCCCCACGGCGACGCCTCCATCTACGACGCCCTCGTGCGCATGGCGCAGCCGTTCTCGATGCGCCTGCCGCTGGTCGACGGCCACGGCAACTTCGGCTCCCTGGGCAACGACGACCCGCCGGCCGCCATGCGGTACACCGAGTGCCGGATGGCCGACGCCACCAGCCTGATGACAGAGTCGATCGACGAGGACACGGTCGACTTCCAGTCCAACTACGACGGCCAGGAGCGCGAGCCCGTCGCGCTGCCCGCCGCCTACCCGAATCTCCTGGTGAACGGCGCGTCCGGCATCGCGGTCGGCATGGCCACCAACATGCCCCCGCACAACCTGGGCGAGGTCATCGCGGCGGCGCGCCACCTCATCAGACACCCCGGCGCGGACCTCGAGACGCTGATGCGCCACGTGCCGGGCCCCGACCTGCCGACGGGCGGCCGCATCGTCGGCCTGACCGGCATCAGGGACGCGTACGAGTCCGGCCGCGGCACGTTCAAGATCCGTGCCACGGTCTCCGTGGAGAACGTCACCGCCCGCCGCAAGGGCCTGGTCGTCACGGAACTGCCCTTCGCGGTCGGCCCGGAGAAGGTCATCGCGAAGATCAAGGACCTGGTCGGGTCGAAGAAGCTGCAGGGCATCGCCGACGTCAAGGACCTCACCGACCGGCAGCACGGCCTGCGCCTGGTCATCGAGATCAAGAACGGCTTCATCCCCGAGGCCGTCCTGGAGCAGCTCTACAAGCTGACGCCGATGGAGGAGTCCTTCGGCATCAACAACGTGGCCCTGGTCGACGGCCAGCCGCTCACGCTCGGGCTGAAGGAACTGCTCGAGGTCTACCTCGACCACCGCTTCGACGTCGTCCGCCGGCGCAGCGAGTTCCGGCGGACCAAGCGCCGGGACCGGCTGCACCTGGTCGAGGGCCTGCTCGTCGCCCTCCTCGACATCGACGAGGTCATCCGGCTCATCCGCTCCAGCGACAACTCGGCCCAGGCCAAGGAGCGGCTGATCGAGCACTTCTCGCTGAGCGAGATCCAGACGCAGTACATCCTCGACACCCCGCTGCGCCGGCTCACCAAGTTCGACCGCATCGAGCTCGAGAGCGAGCGCGACCGGCTGAACGGCGAGATCGACGAGCTGACCGGCATCCTCGAGTCGGACGCCGAGCTGCGCAAGCTGGTCTCCTCCGAACTCGCCGCCGTGGCGAAGAAGTTCGGCACCCCGCGGCGCACGGTGCTGCTGGAGTCCGCGGGCACGCCCGCGCCGGCGGCCTCGCTCCAGGTGGCGGACGACCCGTGCCGGGTGCTGCTCTCCTCCACCGGCCTGCTGGCCCGCACGGCCACCGGTGAGCCGTTGGTCGACGGACGCAGCCGGCGCTCCAAGCACGACGTGATCGTCTCCGCCGTGCTCACGACGCAGCGTGGCGAGGTGGGCGCGGTGACGTCCGCCGGGCGGCTGCTGCGTCTGTCGGTGATCGATCTGCCCCAGCTGCCGGACACGGCCACCACGCCGAACCTCGCCGGAGGCGCTCCGGTCGCCGAGTTCCTCTCGCTGGAGGCCGACGAGACCCTCGTCTGTCTGACGACGCTCGACGAGTCGTCGCCGGGCCTCGCGCTCGGCACGCTCCAGGGTGTGGTCAAGCGTGTGGTGCCCGACTACCCCGCCAACAAGGAGGAGCTGGAGGTCATCACCCTCAAGGAGGGGGACCGGATCGTCGGCGGCGCCGAGCTCCACACCGGCGACGAGGACCTGGTCTTCATCACCTCCGACGCCCAGCTGCTGCGCTATCCGGCCTCCCAGGTGCGGCCGCAGGGCCGCCCTGCGGGCGGCATGACCGGCATCAAACTCGCCGAAGGCGCCGAGGTCATCTCGTTCACGGCGGTGGATCCGGCGGGCGAGGCGGTGGTGTTCACCGTCGCGGGTTCGCACGGGACGCTGGACGACTCGATCGCGACGGCGAAGCTGACACCGTTCGACCAGTACCCCCGCAAGGGGCGGGCCACGGGCGGCGTGCGCTGCCAGCGTTTCCTGAAGGGCGAGGACGTGCTGCTCCTGGCCTGGGCGGGCGCGGCACCGGCCAGAGCGGCGCAGAAGAACGGCGAGCCGGCGGAGCTGCCGGAGATGGACCCCCGGCGCGACGGCTCCGGCACGCCTCTCGCGTCGCCGGTGGCGGTACTGGCGGGCCCGGCGAGCTAGGGCGGTGCCTGCCACGTCTTCGTGACGTGGAACCACGGCCGTCCGGGCCGATCCCTCGCGGGTCAGTCCGGACGGTCGCTCGCCAGGAGATCCTCGAACGGGTGGTCTGACGGTTCGTCGGACGGGATGCCGGACCGGAGGTCGGACGGGTCGTCCGAGGACTCGTCGCGTACGAAACGCAGGATTCCCCACATGCTGTGCTCCTCCGGGACGTCCTGCTCGCCGGTGACGCGGGCGGCGTCCAGTTCCGCCAGCAGGGCGGGGGCGTCGATGCCTGACCCGATGAGCACCAGCTGTGTCTGCCGCCCGCCGCCACCCGGCGGCCAGGGCTCGGGACGGAAACGCAGGAACCTGCCGACGGAGTGGACGGCGTAGCGGTTACGGGGATCGAGGGCGCCGAAGTCGACGAACCCCTTGATGCGGTAGAGGCCCTCCGGCCGTGAGTCGAGGAAGTCCAGCAGCCGGCGCGGATGGAGCGGGTCGTCCGAGGTGAACGAGGCGCTCTCGTAGGTGGCGTGCAGGTGGCCGCCGTGACCGCTGCCGCCGCAGTCGTGGGCCTGGGCGTGGGCTTCATGGTCGTCGTCGTGGACATCGTCGAAGGAGAGCTGGCCGACGCGCTCCGACGGCGGCCGCGGTTCGAAGAACAGCTCGGCGTCGACGCGCCCGTACGACGCCGGGATCACCGCGGCCCGGCCGGCGAGACCGGTGATCCGCTCCCGCAGCCCGCGCAGGGCGGTCTCACCGACCCGGTCGGCCTTGTTCAGTACGACCAGGTCGGCGACGCCGAGGTGCCGGTCGATCTCCGGGTGCCGTGTACGGGTCTGCTCGAACTCGGCCGCGTCGACGACCTCGACGAGACCGCCGTACAGGATCCGTTCGTTCTCGCTGGCCAGCAACATCCGCACCAGCTCCTGCGGTTCGGCGAGCCCGCTCGCCTCGATGACGATCACATCGAGGCCGACGGCCGGCCGCGTGAGCTTGTCGAGGAAGACATCCAGCTCGCTCGCGTCGACGGCACAGCAGAGGCAGCCGTTGCCGAGGGAGACGGTGGAGTCGCCGAGCTGTCCGGCAACCGTCATCGCGTCGATCTCGATCGACCCGAAGTCGTTGACGATCGCGCCGATCCGGGTGCCGCGGCTGGTCCGCAGCAGGTGGTTGAGCAAGGTCGTCTTACCGGATCCCAGAAAGCCCGCGAGGACGATGACGGGGATCTGCGACGCGCTCAAGACGGCACCTCCGGGGCTTCGCTGCACTTGGGTGTCCCAGGATATGGGCCGGCCGGAACGGCCTGGTGCGCGCAATATGCTGCGCGGGTGCCGCAAATTCGCGGCACGCGAGTGTCGGGGCCGCTGCGCGGGCGTTTCCCCACCCTGCCCGTTCCCGCTGCACCGATGCGCGGCCCCCGTGGCGGGGCAAGCCCCGGACCCCTCACCGCCCTGCGGGCGGGGCCCTCAAGCCCCCCTGCGGCCTGGCGGCCGTGCGAGGTGCCCCCGGGCGGGCTGGACATGCCGCTGCGTGGCACTCCAGCCGTGCCCCGGCGGCGGAAGCTTTCACTCCGCGAAATCAGCCACGCCGGCAACTCACGCCCCGCCGGCGGCTCCAGCGTTGCCCGGCAACTCCAGCCCCGCCGCGATTGAGGCGCGGGGGCCGGGGGCCTCACCCTCGCCGGCGGCTCCGGCGTAGCCGGGCGACTCCAGCCTCGCCGGCGTTTGAGGCGCGGGGGTCCGGTGGGGGTCCCCCCACGCCGCCAGGCGTAGGGGGAGGAGCCCCGAAACACCGCGCGGAGCGCGGTGCCGGGTCCGGGCGGAGCCCGGTTCGGGAAGGGGCGGGGAGGGGAACGCGCACGCGCAACACCGCCCGAGGGGGAACGCCCGCCGCAGCCGCAACGCCACCCGAGGGGGGAAACGCCCGCCCGATGGGGGACGTCCGCCGCAGGCGCAACGCCACCCGCAGGGGAAGGCCCGCCGCAGCCGCAACCCCGCCCGCGCTAGCCCCGCCGGACCTGCGCCGTCGACCCTCGTACCACCAGTTCCGGCTCGAACAGCAGCTCCCCCGGCGGCACCTCGCCCCCCTGGATCTGCGCGGTCAGCAGTTCGACCGCCGCCCGCCCCATCGCCTCGATCGGCTGCCGTACCGTCGTCAGCGGCGGCTCCGTGCAGTTCATGAACGCCGAGTCGTCGAAGCCGACGACCGAGACGTCGCCGGGGACGGCGAGCCCGCGCCGCCGGGCGGCGCGTACCGCGCCGAGCGCGAGCGGGTCGCTCGCGCAGATGATTCCGGTGACGCCACGGCCCAGGAGCCGACCGGTCGCGGCCTGACCGCCCTCGAGGGAGAACATCGAGCGCTCGACGTACTCCTCCGGCAGCTCCGTCCCGGCCGCCTCGGCCACCGCCTGCGCGGCCGCCAGCTTGCGGCGTGAGGGCACGTGGTCGCCGGGGCCGAGGACGAGGCCGATGTGTTCGTGGCCGAGCGAGGCGAGGTGCCGCCACGCCTGCTCGACGGCGACGGCGTCGTCACAGGAGATGCACGGGAAGTCCAGGCCGTCTATGGAGGCGTTGACGAGCACGACGGGAATCCGTCGCTCGGCGAGCAGCCGGTAGTGGTCGTGCGGGGCGTCCGCCTGCGCGAACAGGCCTCCGGCGAACACCACGCCGGAGACCTGTTGCTGGAGCAGCAGCTCCACGTAGTCGGCTTCGGAGACGCCTCCCTTGGTCTGTGTGCACAGCACGGGCGTGAGGCCCTGCTGGGCCAGCGCCCCGCCGATGACTTCGGCGAAGGCGGGGAAGATCGGGTTCTGCAGTTCGGGCAGCACGAGCCCGACGAGCCGCGCCCGCTCGCCCCGCAGCTGGGTGGGCCGCTCGTAGCCGAGGACGTCCAGGGCTGTCAGCACGGACTGGCGGGTGGCCTCCGAGACCCCTGGTTTGCCGTTGAGGACCCGGCTGACCGTGGCCTCGCTGACTCCAACCTTCTTCGCCACCTGAGCAAGTCGTCGCGTCATGCGCGCAAGGCTAGCGCAAGCCACGCAAGTGGCTTGCGCTGGCCTGGTCGGCGACCGGGCCACGCCTCGCTCGCCCCTACGGGTTGAGGTTGATCTTGAACGTGGAGGTGGTGTTCCTGATGTCCTGCGCGTTGCCGCTGAGCCGCAGGCCGTTGAAGGTGACCTCGCCGACCGCCGGGCCCTGTCCGCTCTCGGGCATCTCGTTCGCCCAGAGACCGAAGCCGGACTTGGCGTCGAAGGCGTCACCGCTCTTGCGGGCGCCGGATATGGAGATGTCGGTGAAGACGGTGTCCTTGATCGGGAACTCCGGTTGTCCTCCTTCGTACTTGGTCTGGAACATGATGCCGCTGTACGTCGGGTCGACGATGTCGACATTGCTGACGCGGATGCCCTGGAACACCTTGTCCGCGGAGAACAGCCAGATGCCGGGGAAGGTCTGCGCCCCCCAGAAGTGGCCGCCGGCCCGCACGACCGAGACGTTCTCGACCGTCGTCGGTCCGGTGCCGAACCCGTTCATCGGGTAGCCGAAGTCCAGGGAACTGATGGTGATGCCGGAGTAGACCAGGGTGTCGGCGATGTGGATGTTGCGGAAGGTGTTGTCGTAGCCGCCGTAGACGGCGACGCCCGCCGCGCGCCAGGTGAGGATCGAGGTCAGGTTCTCGTAGACGTTGTTCTTCATGTCCGCGCCGCCCGCGTCGATCGCCGAGAAGAGCGCGAAGCTGTCGTCGCCGGTCGCTCTGGCCTCGTTGTTCGACACCAGGTTGTCGGTCGAGCCGTTGGTCATGTTGACGCCGTCGGCGAACATGTTCCGGATACGCGAGTTCTTGACGGTGATCCGGTCGGTGTTGGCCCCCCAGTAGAGGCACACCATGTGCTCGTTCCAGATGTTGTCGATGACGATGTCCGACACGTTGGAGAAGTCGAACACCTTGCCCGGACCGTCGATGCGGGACGTGTAGTTGCCGAAGTAGGAGAAGTTCCTGAACGACGACCCCTTCGCCGACGCCTCGGCCCGGAACCCGATGTCGGTGTTGTCCTGCGTGGAGGGCGCACGGAACTTCGTGAACCAGGGGCCCGCACCGGTCACGTGCACGGCCTTGCCGTACACCTGGAACTTGCTCGACGTCTGGTAGTCGCCCGTCGGCAGGTACACACCGACGAGCTTGCCGGTCGTGTCCATCCGCACCCTGTCCAGGGCGTTCTGCACGTCCTGGTGGGTGAATCCGGCGGGCACGGTGTACGACGCGGGGTCCGGGTTGGCGACCGGGGCGACCTGCTCCAGGTTGATGAAGTCGATCGCGTACGACGATGTGTTGGCCGCGTCCTTCTGCAGCCTGATCACGCTGCCCGCGGGGACGGTCCCGCCGAGCATGATGTGCGCCTCGTCGTAGATGTGGCGTGGAGCCCCGGCCCCGGGCGAGTTGCCCGGCGAGGCCTCGGCCCCGTACAGCCAGGCGTACTTGGACGTGAGGTCGATCGCTTTACGGAACACGCCGTCGACGTAGACGTTCAGCGTGGCGTCGATGCCGCCGCCCCCGGGTGCGTCCGGTATGGAGAACCGGGTGACGAGGGTGTTGGTGCTCGCCCGGCTCGTGAATTCGACGTACTCGCCGGTGCTGTCGAGGGTGACCGCCTTACGGCCGGACGCCTCGCCCGCGATGTCGCCGACCGTCCGGTTCGGTCCGACGACCTGCGCGCCGCCGCCGGCCGTGCCGTCCTCGGCCTCGTACATGTCGAACGGCATGTCGGCGCCCCGGCCGACGAAGAGCGCCTGGGTGCTGGTGTTGTTCTCGCGCTTGACCGGCAGCTCGTTGGCGTCGTCGGCGACGGTCACCCTGAGCGTGTACGAGCCGTCGGCGGCCGTCCAGCTCCCCAGGTTCACCGGCGCGGTCGTCGCACCGGCGGCGATGGTGCCGCTGTAGGCGCCCGTGAAGGTCCTGACCGTCGCGCCACGGGAGTCGACCAGCGCGAGGGTGAGACCGTGGCTGCCGCCCGCGGACGCCGTGGTGCCTTGGTTCCTGACGGCGACCGAGAACGTGACGCTGTCACCGGCCGCCGGGGCGGACGGCGAGGTGGTGACGGAGGCGGCCACCAGGTCCGAGCTCGCGACCGGTTTCACCACCAGCGCGGTGGGGCTGGTGAAGGTGTTGTCGGTCTCGTTCTGCTCGATGACCGCGTTCGCCTCGTCGGCGACGGCGCTGAGTTGATAGGTACCGGCGTCGCGCGTCCCGATGGAGGCGCTGACCGTCGTCTGCGCCCCGGCCGCCAGCGGGCCGGCCTGTGCCGTGGCGACCTTGGTGCCGCCGAGCCGCAGCGCGACGGCGCTCGCCGGAGCGGCGGACGGGCCGCTGTTGCGTACCGTGGCCGACAAGGTGATCTCGTCCGACTCGACGGGCGAGGCCGGCGACGCGGTCACAGAGGTGATCGACAGGTCCGGGTTGGGAGCGGGTACGCCGAGCACCTGGAACTCGGCGATCTGCCCGGCCGTGGCCCCGGTGTTGGAGGTGAACCGGAGCTGGACGTCGGCGAGACGGGCGTCGAGCGGCACGGTGACCGTGTTGCCGCGTGCCGGGTCGAAGGCGTAGTCCTTCGCCGCCACCACGCCGGTGAACCCCGAGGCGTTCTGTCCGCGCCCGAGCACCTCGATGTTCTGGGTGCGGGCGCCCCAGGCACTGTCCGGATTCAGTTTGAGCACGACTGCGCTGACGTCCGCGTCGGCGCCGAGCTTGACGGTGAGCGTGTTCGGGTAACTGCCCGCCGCGCCCTCCCAGTAGGTGGTCACGTCGTTGTCGTTGGCGTTCTGGGCGACAAAGGTGTGGATCACCGAGGACGCGGTGATCGGCTTGGAGACGGCGAGGTTGGAGGCGGAGCCCGTGGAACCGTTGCGGGTGACGCTGTTGCTGTCGCCCGACTCGTTCCCGGCCGCGTCCTTCGCGCGCACCCGGTACGTCACCGTCTCCGACACGGGCCGGGTGTCCGTGTAGGTGGTCACGTCACCGGCGACGCTCTCGTGCAGGACGTTGCCGGCGTAGATGTCGTATCCGGCCACACCCGTGTTGTCGACGGAGGCGCCCCAGGTGAGGACGATCCGCCCGGCGACCGGCTCGGTGAAGGACAGGTTCGACGGCGCGGTGGGGGCCTGTGTGTCGCCGGAGTCGGCCCGGCGCGTCACGGTGTCGCTGTTCGCGGACTGGTTCCCGGCCGCGTCCCGGGCCCGCACGTAGTAGGAGACGGTGACGTTCGAGGGTCTGGTGTCCGTGTACGTGGTCACGTCGCCCGCCACGGCGGCGAGCAGCTGATTGTCCGCGTAGACGTCGTAGCCGGTGACCGCCGTGTCGTCGGTCGACGCCTTCCAGGTCAGCTGGATCCGGCCGGTCGCCGGCTCGGTGAAGGCGAGCTCCGCCGGGGCGCTGGGAGCCTCGGTGTCGCCGGTCGCCGGTCCGTAGATCTCGAGCTCGGACAGTTGCGCGGCCGGCTGCCCGGTGTTGGCGCTGACGAGGACGCGTACGTACCGGGTCGTGGCGGCGTCGAAGGCGATCGTCGCCGCATGGCCGCCCGCCGCGTCGAACGCGTAGCCCCTGGAGGCGGTCAGATCGGTGAAGTCGGAGCCGTTGGCGCTGCCCTGGATCTTCAGTGTCTGTGTTCGGGGGCCCCAGCCGTCCGGCAGCCGCAGCACCACGCGGTCGACGCGGACCGACGAGCCGAGGTCGGCCTGGATCCACTGCGGGAGTGCGTGATTGCGGCTCTCCCAGTAGCTGGCGCTGTTCCCGTCGCCCGCGTTCGCGGCCACGTAGACGTCGGTGTGGCTGCTCGCGGTGAGCGTGCGGCCACGGGCGAGGTTCCCCGAGGACCCGTCCGCGGCGTGGACCTCCAGTGCGGACAACTGGGCCGCCTGCCAGCCGGTGTTGGCCGTGATGTGCACCCTCACGTAGCGGGCCCGGGCCGACGGGAAGGAGACGGACACCGTGTTGGCCGAGCCCGGTGCGAAGGTGTAGGCGGCCGAGCTCTTCAGGGTGCTGAAGCTGGTGCCGTCGGCGCTGCCCTGGACGGACAGGGTCTGCGTCCGGCTCTCCCAGCCGGCCGGGAGCTTCAGCACGACCTCGTCGACGCCGGTGGTGCTGCCGAGGTCGGCCTGCACCCACTGCGGCAGGGTGCTCCCGGCGCTCTGCCAGTACGACGCCTGATCACCGTCCGTGACGTTGGCGGCGGCGTACTCGCTGTGCGAACCGCTCGCGGCGGCCGGGCGGCCCGCGGCGATGTCCGGACCGTCGGCCGCCGAGGCGGTCCACGAAGGCCGGCCGAGCATCAAAAGACTTGTGGTGATCACGGCGGAGAGGACCCGCCATCTCCAGCGTTGCGGTCTCATCTGTCCCCGATCTTCGGCCCCGTGCTCTGGTGCGACGAGGGCGCGGCTCTGACGACTCATCGGTGAAGCAGCATTTGTGCGGCGAAGTGCTGCATCTTTTGCGTTTGGCGGTCAGAGAGTTGCAGAGATATGCCGGGGCGTCCACCGTCGCGGCAGGCCCCTCCCGACCGCCCCGCACCCCTGACCCGCCGAGCATCGGCCGACACCAGGGGCTTTCATTCGCACTGTCAGGAAAATGAAAAATGACCGCAAGAAGCGCAAGCCATTTGCGCTGTGCCCACAATTTCGGAAAGCGGACGGCTGCCCTTACCGTTCCTAGGCATGAGTCCCGTTCCGACCGCCCCCGCCCGGCGACGGCGGTTCGGCTGGCCGCAGCGGGTCTTCTCACAGGTCCTGCTGATGCAGCTGACGATCGTCACCGGGGTCATCGCGCTGGCCACCGGCCTTTTCCTCGCCCCGCTCAGCGCCCAGCTCGACGACCAGGCGATGCGCCGCGCGCTCGCCATCGCGGAGACCACCGCGTCACCCGAGCTCGCCGAGGACGTGACCGGTTCCCGGCCGACCGCCGACGGCCCGGTCCAGGCGGAGGCCGAACGGATCAGGCAGGCCACCGGCGCCGAGTACATCGTGATCATGGACTGGCGCGGCGTGCGCTGGTCCCACACCTCCCCCGCCCAGATCGGCCGGATCGTCTCCACCGATCCGAGCGAGGCGCTGGCCGGGCGGGACGTGATGGAGATCGACAGCGGCACCCTCGGCCGTTCCGCCCGTGGCAAGGTGCCGCTGCGCGACGAGGACGGCCGGATCGTCGGCGCGGTGTCCGTCGGTATCGAGTACGACAGCGTGCGAGCCCGGCTGCTGGCGGCGATCCCGGGCCTGCTCGCCTACGCCGGCGGCGCACTGGCCGTGGGGGCGCTCGCCGCGTACCTGATCTCCCGCAGGCTCCAGCGGCAGACCCACGACCTGGCCTTCTCCGACATCTCCGCCCTGCTCGCCGAGCGCGAGGCGATGCTGCACGGCATCAGGGAAGGCGTCGTCGCCCTGGACGCGGCCGGGCGGGTGCGGCTGCTGAACGACGAGGCACAGCGGCTGCTCGGCGTGGGGCCGGAGGCCACGGGACGGCCGCTGGACGAGGTGCTGGGCGAGGGACGCACCAGTGACGTCCTGGCGGGACGGGTGAGCGGCGACGACCTGCTGACGGTACGGGGCAGCCGGGTCCTCGTCGCCAATCGGATGCCGACCGACGACGGCGGCGCGGTCGTCACCCTCCGCGACCGCACCGAACTGGAGCAGCTGGGCCGGGAACTCGACTCCACCCGTGGACTGATCGACGCCCTGCGCGCGCAGGACCACGAGCACGCCAACCGCCTGCACACCCTGCTCGGCCTGCTGGAGCTGGAGATGCACGAGGAGGCGGTGGAATTCGTCACCGAGGTGGTCGGGGTGCACCGGGCCACCGCGGAGCAGGTCACGGAGAAGATCCACGATCCGCTGCTCGCGGCGCTGCTCGTCGGCAAGGCGACGGTCGCGGCGGAGCGCGGGGTGTCGCTGCGGATCGCCCCCGCCACCCTGCTGCCCGATCGGCTGGTCGATCCGCGCGGACTGGTGACGATGGTCGGCAATCTGGTCGACAACGCGCTGGACGCGGCAGCGGGCACACCGGACCCTCGGATCGAGGTCGAGCTGCACACCGTCGGCAGCACGGTGATCCTCCGGGTCGCCGACAGCGGTCCCGGTGTCCCGGCCGAACACCGCGAGTTGATCTTCACCGAGGGGTGGACCACCAAGGAACTGCCGGCCCACGGCAAGCGCGGCCTGGGGCTGCCGCTCGTCCGCAGGTTCGCCGAGCGTCAGGGCGGCAGCGCCACGGTCCGCGAGTCGGCAGCCAAGGGCGCCGAATTCGTCGTCGTACTGCCCGACGCCCTGACCGAGACCGGCCCGGACGAGGACCTCCGGCGGATTCCCCGACCGCTCGACGCACCGGATCCGGGAGAGACCGGCACACCGGCTGGGGCGGGCGGCGTACGAGAGGTCCGGCAGACGCGGTGATCGACGTACTGGTCGTGGACGACGACGTCCGGGTCGCGCGCATCAACGCGGCCTATGTCGCCAAGGTGCCGGGCTTCCGCGTCGTCGCGGAGGCCCACTCGGCCACAGAGGCGCTCGCGAGGATCGCCGAGGCGCCCGTCGATCTGATCCTGCTCGATCACTACCTGCCGGACGAGAACGGGCTGTCGGTCGTCCGCGAGCTCCGCGCGCTCGGCCACCAGACGGACGTGATCATGGTGACGGCCGCCCGGGACGTGGCGACCGTCCAGGCGGCGATGCGCCACGGCGCCCTCCAGTACCTGGTCAAGCCGTTCAACTTCGCCGGACTGCGCGCCAAGCTCGAGGCGTACGCGACGTTGCGGCGTGCCCTGGACAGCGGTGGCGAGGCCGAGCAGGCCGAGGTCGACCGGATCTTCGGCACGCTGTCGGCCGGGGCGATCGCGCCGGAACTTCCCAAGGGGCACTCCCCCACCACGGCGGAGCTGGTCCGCCAGGTGCTGCTGGCTGCCGACGGCCCTCTGTCGGCCCAGGAGATCGCGGAACGGGCGGGCGTGAGCCGGCAGACCGCCCAGCGCTATCTGAAGCTCCTGGAGCGGTCGGGCAGGGTGCGGCTGACCCTCAGGTACGGCGAGACCGGCCGCCCGGAGCACCGATACGTGTGGATGGCGAGTACCTGACGCAGCCGGCCCGGACTCCGTCGGACGTCACGGCCCGCGCCCCGGCGTCAGACGGCGCCCGCCCCCGTCAGCGCCCGTACCTCGGTCTCCGCGTGCTTCGCCGCGTCCGGCGGCTCGGAGGAGACGACCGTGCCGATCCAGCCCGCCAGGAAGCCCAGCGGGATGGAGACGAGCCCCGGGTTCTCCAGCGGGAAGACATGGAAGTCCACACCCGGGAAGAGCGACCGCTCACTGCCGGAGACGACCGGTGACACCAGCACGAGCAGCACCGCGGGCACCAGGCCGCCGTAGACGGACCAGACAGCGCCGCGCGTGGTGAAGTTCCGCCAGAACAGCGAGTAGAGCAGGACGGGCAGGTTGGCGGAGGCGGCCACGGCGAAGGCCAGGCCGACGAGGAACGCGACGTTCAGGTCGCGGGCCAGCAGACCGAGCGCGATCGCGACGGCGCCGATGCAGACGGCGGCGATCCGGGCGACGGCGACCTCGCTGTACCGGCCGTCGCCGTCCTCCGCGCCCGCCGGCCCGGCCGCGCGCCGGCGCCGCAACGTCGCGTACAGGTCGTGCGCGACGGAGACCGAGGAGGCCAGCGTGATCCCCGCGACGACGGCCAGGATGGTCGCGAAGGCCACGGCGGCCACGACCGCGAACAGGACGGCACCCCCGGTGGAACCGGCCCCGCCGCCGAGGTCGAGGGCGAGCAGCGGCACGGCCGTGTTGCCGGCGGCGTTGGACGCCCGGACCTCGTCGGTGCCGACCACGGCGGCCGCTCCGAAACCGAGCACGATCGTCATCAGGTAGAAGCTGCCGATGAGACCGATGGACCAGACGACCGAGCGGCGGGCGGCCCGCGCGGTCGGCACGGTGTAGAAGCGGGACAGGATGTGCGGCAGTCCCGCCGTGCCCAGGACGAGCGCCAGGCCGAGGCTGATGAAGTCCAGACGGGCGGTCCAGTCCCCGCCGTACCGCAGGCCCGGCGCGAGGAAGTCCTTGCCGTGTCCGCTGCGTGCGGCGGCGGATTCGAGCAACTGGTCGAAGTCGCCGTGGAACCGCATCAGAACCAGCACGGTCATCGCGATCGCGCCCGCCATCAGCAGCACGGCCTTCACGATCTGGATCCAGGTGGTGGCCCGCATCCCTCCCATGGACACGTAGATCACCATCAGCGCTCCCACGCCGATGACGGTCCACGACCGGGCGGCCTCGCTCGTGCCGCCCAGCAGCAGCGCGACCAGGCTCCCGGCTCCCACCATCTGCGCCACCAGATACAGGACGGAGACGGTGACCGAGGAGGTTCCGGCCGCGATGCGCACCGGCCGTTCCTTCATCCTGGCGGCGACGACGTCGGCGAGGGTGAACCGGCCGCAGTTGCGCACCAGTTCGGCGACGAGCAGGAGCACGACGAGCCAGGCGACCAGGAAGCCCACGGAATAGAGCATCCCGTCGTAGCCGTAGAGCGCGATGAGCCCGGAGATGCCGAGGAAGGAGGCGGCCGACATGTAGTCACCGGCGATGGCGAAGCCGTTCTCCATCGGGGAGAACAGCCGCCCGCCCGCGTAGAACTCCTCCGCGGAACCGTGCCTGTTGCGGCTCACCCAGGTGGTGATGCCGAGGGTGACCGCGATGAACGCGCTGAACAGGAGCAGGGCGAGCGCCTGGTGGTCCCCGTTCAACGCCCGGCCCCTCTCGTCATCTCCTGCGTGTCCCACCGCAGGTCGAGCGCGGCCCGGTCCCTCCGCAGCCTGGCGTGGCGGGTGTACGCCCAGGTCAGCAGGAAGGTGGTCAGGAACTGTGCGAGTCCCGCGACCATCGCGACGTTGACCGCCCCGGCGACCGGCCTCGCCATCAGCCCCGGCGCGGTCGTGGCCGCGACGACGTACGCCAGGTACCACACGAGGAAGGCGGCGGACGCGGGCACGACGAACCGCCGGTAGCGGGCGCGCACTTCCTGGAAGGCCTCGCTGCGCTGCACTTCCAGATAGATGTCGGCGGCGCTGCGTCCGGCCGTCAGGTCCTCCCCGCCGAGCGGCGCGCCGGGGGCAGGGGCTCCGGTGCTGTCCCGGTCGCTCCAGCCCGAGGCCAGCGCGTCGTGCCACGGGTCCTCGAGCCGCACTTGGGCGGTGTCCGGGCCTTCCTGCTTCTCCACGCTCACTTCTCCTCGCCGACGAACCGTTTCGGCCGCCTGCCCAAGGATGGACAAGGTGGGAAGATCCAGGACTCTTCTTTGGGGGTCTTCACCCCATCAGGTGACGTTTGTCCCCGGAGGCTTCGCGAGACCCTCCCGATAGGCGTACCGGACCGCCTGTGCCCGGTCGTGGAGGCCGGCCTTCGCGAACAGGTTGTTGATGTGGGTCTTGACGGTGGCGGTGGAGATGCCCAGCCTCCCGGCGATGTCCGTGTTCCCCAGGCCCTCGGCGATCAGGGCGAGCACCTCGCCCTCGCGGGCGGTCAGCCCGTCGGGCAGCCGGGGACCGGTGGGCGGCGGCTCCGCCGTGACCTGTTCGAGCAGGCGCCGCTGGACCACCGGGGACAGCCCGCCCCGGCCGGCGACGACGTCCTGGATCGCCCGTACGATCTCGTCCCCGTCGGCGTCCTTCGTGAGGTATCCCCGCGCGCCGGCCCGCAGCGCGGGAAAGAGTGAGTCGTCGTCCGCGTAGGTGGTGAGCACGACGACCTGGGTGGCGGGGTACTCGCCGCGGATGCGGCGGGTGGCCTCCACACCGTCGACCCGTGGCATCCTCAGGTCCATCAGGACGACGTCGGGCGACAGTTGGGCGACGAGCGCGAGAGCCTCCTCCCCGTCCCTGGCCGACCCGACGACCTCGATGCCGGGCAGCAGTCCCAGCAGCATCACGATGCCCTCGCGCACCACCGCCTGGTCGTCGGCGACGACGACCCGCGCGATCTCCCCGGTCATGCCGGCACCCGCAGTCGCACCACGAACCCCTCCCCCTCCGGTCCCGCCTCGAGCGTGCCGCCGAGCAGTTCCGCACGCTCGCGCATACCGAGCAGACCGTACCCGGCGCCGGAACCTCCGAGCTCGCTGAATGTCCCCGGCCCGTCCGGCACCGCGGGTCTCCCCGAATCCCTCACTTCCAGGACCACTTCGCCATCCAGGTAGGCGAGCAGCATCCGGACCACCGCCCCCGGCGCGTGCTTGCGGACATTGGTCATCGCCTCCTGCGCCACCCTGCGCACCGCCTGGGAGGCGTCCGCGGACAACTGCCGCCGCGCCCCGGTGACTTCGGTGGACACCGGACCGCTTTCCGCCAGCTCCCGCAGGTACTCCTCCACGGGCGCCATCTCACCGCGCAGCGCCGACAGCGCCTGCCGGGTCTCCGCCAGTCCTTCGCGGGCCATGCCGCGGGCGGCGACGACCCGCTCCAGGATCCGGTCACGGAAGGGCCCTTCCGGGCCTCGTTCGATCTGCAGCCGGGCCGCTTCCAGGTGCACCAGCTGCGCCGACAGGCTGTGCGCCAGCACATCGTGGATCTCCCGGGCGATCCTGGCCCGCTCGGCGAGAGCGGCGGAGACCGCCTCGGCCTCACGGGCCGCCCGCTCCTGCGCGAGCAGCCGGAAGCCCGCGCCTCGGGCCTGGGCGTCGAGACGCAGGGCGCATCCGCCGAGCACGACGGCGGCGGTGGTGAGCAGTGCTCCGAGCGTGCTCTCCGCGGTCAGCAGGAATCCGGCCACCGGAAGCGTGACGATCGCGACGACAGGGGCCACCGGCAGCCGCTCGATCGCCATGAGTGCGACAGAGACCCACAGCACCATGGCCGGGACGTCCGCCCCTGCGGCGTGCGCACCGAGGCCGGTGGCCGCGATGATGCCGAGCAGCCCCAGCGAGGCGGACAGCCGGTTGTCGAGAGTGGTGCGGTGGTAGCGCGCGGCGGACGCCGCACAGCCGAGGAGGCCCAGCGGCGGAAGCACCGCCCCCCAGCCGTGGAAGACCTCGGACATGTACGCGCTGTACACCGCCCACGACGACAGGGCGGCGAGCAGCGCGATGTCGAGCACGTGCCGGGCCCGCGGGACACCGATGCCGGACAGGGCCTCGCGGGTGGGCCACTCGGTCCATCTGCTCCTGGGCACGCCGGGCACGTGTGTCCTCCTCCGTCGCACCCGATGCTAGGGAGCGGGGAGCCCGGCCGGATCGGACCAGGGGTGGAGACCTCGGCTCCACCCCTGGGTGCACGTCCGGTCGTACCGGTCAGGCGTCGATGCGCGAGCGGTCCAGAGTGGCCGCCGAACTGGTGATGAACTCCTTACGGGGAGCGACCTCGTTGCCCATGAGGAGGTCGAAGACCTGCTCGGAGGACTCCAGGTCCCCGATGTTGATCCGGCGCAGGGTCCGGTGGCGCGGATCCATGGTGGTCTCCGCCAGCTGGTCGGCGTCCATCTCACCGAGGCCCTTGTAGCGCTGGATGGAGTCCTTGAAGCGGACACCCTTGCGCTGGAACTCCAGCAGGGTCTGCCGCAGCTCGTTGTCCGAGTACGTGTAGACGTACTTGTCCTGGCCCTTCTTGGGCTGGATCAGCTCGATCCGGTGCAGCGGCGGCACGGCGGCGAACACCCGGCCGGCCTCCACCATGGGCCGCATGTAGCGCTGGAAGAGCGTCAGCAGCAGACAGCGGATGTGCGCGCCGTCGACGTCGGCGTCGACCAGCAGGACGATTTTGCCGTAGCGGGCGGCGTCGATGTCGAACGTCCGGCCCGAGCCGGCCCCTATGACCTGGATGATCGCCCCGCACTCCGCGTTCTTCAGCATGTCGGAGACGGACGACTTCTGGACGTTGAGGATCTTGCCGCGGATCGGCAGAAGGGCCTGGAACTCGCTGTTGCGCGCGAGCTTGGCGGTACCGAGCGCCGAGTCGCCCTCGACGATGAAGAGCTCGCTGCGCTCCACGTCGTCGCTGCGGCAGTCGGCGAGCTTGGCGGGCAGGGACGAGGACTCAAGGGCCGTCTTCCTGCGCTGCGCCTCCTTGTGCTGACGTGCGGCGATACGCGTACGGGCGGCCGCCACGGCCTTCTCCAGCACCGCGCGGGCCTGCGCCTTGGCGTCCCGCTTGGTGGACGTCAGGAAGGCCTTGAGCTCCTTGGCCACCACGTTGGCGACGATCCTGTTGGCCGCCGAGGTGCCGAGGACCTCCTTGGTCTGACCCTCGAACTGCGGCTCCGCGAGGCGGACGGTGACGACGGCGGTGAGGCCCTCGAGCGCGTCGTCCTTGACGATGTCGTCCTCGGCGACGCGCAGCATCTTGGCCGAGCGCAGCACCTCGTTCATCGTCTTGGTCACGGAGCGTTCGAAGCCGGTCACATGGGTGCCGCCCTTGGGGGTGGCGATGATGTTGACGAAGGACTTGAGCGTGGTGTCGTAGCCGGTGCCCCAGCGCAGGGCGATGTCGACGCCGAGCTCGCGGGTGACCTCCGTCGGGGTCATGTGGCCGCGCTCGTCGAGGACGGGGACGGTCTCCTTGAACGTGCCCTGGCCGGTGAGCCTCAGCACGTCACAGACCGGCTTGTCCTGGGCCAGGTACTCGCAGAACTCGCTGATCCCCCCGTCGAAGCGGAAGGTCTCCACGCTCTTGCCCTCGCCGCCGGCGTCGGTCAGGCCGCGCTCGTCGTGGACGACGATGGTCAGGCCGGGGACGAGGAAGGCGGTCTGGCGGGCGCGCTGGTGCAGCGTCTCCAGGGAGAGCTTGGCGTCCTTGAGGAAGATCTGGCGGTCCGCCCAGTAACGGACACGGGTGCCGGTCCTGGCCTTCGGGACGCGCTTGCCCTTGCGCAGGCCGTTCGCCGGGTCGAAGGGGGCGTCGGGGCCGGACTCGGTGAAGATGCCGGGCACACCGCGCCGGAAGCTGATCATGTGGGTCGCGCCGCCGCGGTCGACCTCGACGTCGAGGCGGGCGGAGAGCGCGTTCACCACAGAGGCGCCGACACCGTGGAGACCGCCGGACGCCGCGTAGGAGCCACCGCCGAACTTGCCACCGGCGTGCAGCTTGGTCATCACGACCTCGACCCCGGAGAGTCCGGTCTTGGGCTCCACGTCCACGGGGATGCCGCGGCCGTTGTCCCGGACCTCGACGGAGCCGTCCTCGTGGAGGATCACCTCGATGTGGTCGCAGTGGCCGCCGAGGGCCTCGTCGACGGAGTTGTCGATGATCTCCCAGAGGCAGTGCAGGAGACCACGGCTGTCGGTCGAGCCGATGTACATGCCAGGTCGTTTGCGAACCGCCTCGAGCCCCTCCAGGACGAGCAGGTGCCGCGCGGTGTAGTTGGAGCCGTCACGGTCTGCTGTCAGCAGTGCGGTGGACGGCACGGACGATTCGGCGGTCACGCGGTTCGCTCCTCGCTGAATTTCAAATGTGGCCAAGGGGGGTACGGGCCCGGCGTCGGTCGCCGGTCAGAGCGTACCGAGGCCTGGTAGAGCCGATGTAACGCCACCCACCTGATTTCTCATGCTAGTCCAGCTTCGCATGGGTGTTCGATCCCTCGATGGAGTGACGTGCACATCACGTTCCCATCGGGGCATGAACCATTTAGGCTCCGGGCACGTCCTCATCAACAACCGGCAACCCGGCCGGGAGGGCCAAACGAGACAAGCAACGCGAAATCCGTAGAGCGAAGCAATACGGCTCATTCGCCGCCAACCGGCAGCAGACAGCCACCTCGGGAAAAAGTTTCGAGGAAAAGCCACGAGCGGGAACGTTTTCGGCCTGGTTGGATGTTGACCCTGGTACGACAGCTCGTCGAGCTAGAGAAGAGGCGACGTGACTACTGTTCTGACCCCCGCGAGCCCGCTGACGGCCGCTGACCGCTGCGACCGCTGCGGCGCCCAGGCTTATCTGCGCGTCGTACTGATCAGCGGTGGTGAACTGCTCTTCTGTGCCCACCACGGGCGCAAGTTCGAGCCGGAACTCAAGAAGATCGCCGCGGAAATACAGGATGAGACGGACCGCCTGACGGCCGTGCCGGCAGACACCGGCGAAGAGGATCACTGACACCTCACATCCCGACGAGCCAAGGGCCGGTCCAGGACCGGCCGATGGGCGGCTCCCCCGGCCACCGGGGGAAGCCGCCCGCTCTCGTTCCGTGACCTTTTTCCGTGCTCGTCCGGCCGGTCCGGTCAGTCGGCGCCGGCCGTCGGCTGCACCACCGCGGAGACCCGCGTGTAGACGCCAGGCCCGTCAGGGCGCCCGCAGCCACTGCCCCAGGAGACCAGGCCGATGAGCCTGCCCCGGGCGACCAGCGGGCCCCCGCTGTCCCCCTGGCAGGCATCGTGCCCGCCCTGGGGATCTCCCGCGCACACCATCGTGGAAGGTGTGTACCTGCTGCCCTGTCCGCCGGGGTAGGCGTTGGCGCATGTCTCGTCCGGCAGGACCGACACCTTCGCCGCCCGCAGCGACGAGGCGTAACTGCCGTTGCCCTGTGTGTCACCCCAGCCGTAGACGGTCGCGGCCGTCCCCACCTCGTACGCCGGGTCCCCCGGCCCCGCCACCGGCAGCACATGATCCTCGGGCAGGGCCTTCTCGAGGGTCAGCAGCGCCATGTCGGGACTGTTCGTCACCGGGTCGTACCCGGGCGTGATCCACGTTTCCCGTACGGGCACCTCCTGACCGCCGGCACCGGCGAGCTCCGATCGGCCCGCGATGACCCGCAGATCGCGCACGGACGACGCGTCCTTGCCGAGGACGGCGTTGCTCAGACAGTGGGCCGCTGTCATCACCTTGGTGGGCGCCACGACCACACCTCCGCAGAACTGTCCGCTCCGCGCTGGGCCGAACCGGTCACGGCTGGCCAGCGCGACCACCCATGGACTGTCGTCGGCACGGACCTCGTACCCGCCGACGACGACGCTGTCGGCGGCGGCGGGGAAGGACATCGCCGGTGTTGTCACGACCGCTGCTGCGATCAGAGCCGGCACCCCGGCGAGGCTTCGGGCAGTGGGGCGACGCATACGGTCTCCTGACTCTGCGTGAATCCGATCCCACCCAGAGTCGTCCAGCCGGCCGTCCCGCGCACCCTCGCGCCACGCCGAAGGGCCCGGCTCCCCCATGGGGATCCGGGCCCTTCGAAGCCGTTCGCCGCGCGTGCCCGCGCCTCGATCAGGTGCGGCCTAGTCGAGGTAGTCGCGCAGGACCTGCGACCGCGACGGGTGACGCAGCTTGGACATCGTCTTGGACTCGATCTGCCGGATGCGCTCTCGCGTCACGCCGTAGACCTTGCCGATCTCGTCCAGGGTCTTCGGCTGGCCGTCCGTGAGACCGAAGCGCATGGACACCACGCCCGCCTCACGCTCGGACAGGGTGTCGAGCACCGAGTGGAGCTGCTCCTGCAGGAGGGTGAAGCTGACCGCGTCGGCCGGGACGACCGCCTCGGAGTCCTCGATCAGGTCACCGAACTCGCTGTCGCCGTCCTCGCCGAGCGGGGTGTGCAGCGAGATCGGCTCACGGCCGTACTTCTGGACCTCGATGACCTTCTCGGGGGTCATGTCGAGCTCCTTGGCCAGCTCCTCCGGGGTGGGCTCACGGCCCAGGTCCTGGAGCATCTGGCGCTGGACGCGCGCGAGCTTGTTGATGACCTCGACCATGTGCACCGGGATACGGATGGTGCGGGCCTGGTCGGCCATGGCGCGGGTGATCGCCTGACGGATCCACCAGGTGGCGTACGTGGAGAACTTGTAGCCCTTGGTGTAGTCGAACTTCTCGACCGCGCGGATCAGACCGAGGTTGCCCTCCTGGATCAGGTCCAGGAAGAGCATGCCGCGGCCCGTGTAGCGCTTGGCCAGCGAGACGACCAGCCGGAGGTTGGCCTCCAGCAGGTGATTCTTGGCGCGACGGCCGTCCTCGGCGATGATCTCGAGCTCACGCTTGAGCTTCGGCGCCAGCTTGTCGGAGTTCGCCAGCTTGTCCTCGGCGAACAGACCGGCCTCGATGCGCTTGGCGAGCTCGACCTCCTGCTCGGCGTTGAGCAGGGGGACCTTGCCGATCTGCTTCAGGTAGTCCTTGACCGGGTCGGCGGTGGCACCGGCGACCGCGACCTGCTGCGCCGGCGCGTCGTCCTCGTCGTCGTCGGAGAGGACGAAGCCCTTGCTCTCGCCCTCGGGCTCTTCCTCGTCGCCCTTGCCCGCGGGCTGGGCCTCGTCGAGCAGCTCCTCGCCCTCGGCGTCGTCGCTGTCCTTCTTGGCGGTGGTCTTCTTCGCCGCCGTCTTCTTGGCGGTGGCCTTCTTCGCCACCGTCTTCTTGGCCGTCGCCTTCTTGGCGGCCGCCTTCTTCGCGGGCGCGGTCTCCGAGGACTCGTCGGCCGGGACCTCGACGGTCTCGGCCGTCGGGGCCGCGGTGGCCGCGACGGTCTTCGCCGTGGTGGTCTTGGCGGCGACGGTCTTGGTGGCGGTGCGCTTCGCCGGGCTCTTCGCTGCGACGCTCTTGCGGGCGCGCTTCGGCGACTCCGCTGCACTGACCATCAGCGTCACACCCTCTTCCTCGAGGATCTGATTGAGGCTGCGCAGAACATTCTTCCACTGGGTTGGCGGAATCTGGTCAGCTTCGAAGGCACGACGCACGTCATCGCCGGCGATCTGCCCATCAGCCTTTCCCCGCTCGATGAGCGCCATCACAGACTCGGACTCGGCGATCTCCGGCGGGAGCGTACGGGATGTGCTGGCCGACACGAACAACCTCTCGGAACGATGGAAACGGCTTCCGGCCCCACCCATGATCGGGCCGGAGCCGACGACCACCGGGCTGCGGATGTGCCGGTGGCGCGGGCAAAACCCAGGAGCTGTCACAGCGCCATGTACGGCGGCTGTATTCCCTCCTCGGCTGTCACCTCTTAGGTCATCGCGCTGTCTCGAGGAGTGTTACGCCCAATCCACGTGGCCCGAGTCACACCCCAAATGCCGCTTTAGGGTCAAAGTGGTGCGATCGGTGCGGCGCGAGTCGCCGGACCCCCTGGGAATCCGGCGACATGCAGCCCGAACAGCGTCGCACGCGCCGACCGCCGCCGCGGTCAGTGCTCACGCGGCGCGGGGACCGCTCGCTCCACTTCCGGGTGAACGGTGAGCAGCCGGCGCATGGCGGACTCGGCGGCGTGGGCGTCACCCGAGGCGAGGGCGTCCGCGATGTGGGCGTGATGCGACAGGGACGCCTCGGTCGGGCGGTCACAGCCCGTGACCGGGCCGCCGGACACCTGGAGCGCGGCCGAGACGATCCCCGAGAGGTGCTCGAGCATGCGGTTGCCCGCGAGCTGGATGAGCAGGGAGTGGAATTCGGCGTCGGCGCGCGAAAAGGTGAGGCCGTCACCCTGAGCCAGGGCGTGACCCATGATCTCGACCATGTCACCGAGGCGCTGCTGGACGTCCTCACGGCCGTGACCGGCGGCGAGGCGGGCGGCCAGCGGCTCGATCGTCCAGCGCAGCTCGCTCAGCTCCCGGCGCTGGTCGTCACGCTGCGGGCCGAAGGCACGCCACTCGATGATGTCGGGGTCGAGGAGGTTCCAGTCACTGACGGGCCGGACGCGGGTGCCGACATTGGGGCGGGCGCTGACCAGCCCCTTCGCCTCGAGGACACGGAGGGACTCGCGCACGACCGTGCGGGAGACCTCGAAGCGCTGACCGATCTCCTCGGGGACGAGCGGACGGTCGGCCCCGAGATCGCCCGAGACGATCATCTGGCCGAGCTGCTGGACGAGTTGGCCGTGCAGGCCGCGACCGCGGCTGCCTGCCGTACGGCGGCCCACCCGGCCCAACTCGGTGTCGGACGCCTCCCAGGCGGGAGGACCGACGCGATCGGCCGCAGGCGACTCCCCGTAGCCGTAGCGGTCGAGTTCGCCCGGACCGGCCAGACCGGTCTCGGCGGGGCGGGCGGGGGGCATCATGGTGTGCGCAAGGGTACTCACGCATCCTTTGTCGGCTCAGCTTCCGAGCCCCTTGAGGTCTTTGGTGAAAAGCACACGAAAGGGTGATCGGCGCTCACCCCGCAATTGACGCCTTATCGGAAAGAAACGGGCATTCCCCAGGACGTTGTGGGCAGTTCACGGACAGCCGGTCGCCCTATGATCACCAAAAGGCCCTCCGGCGAAGGCCGGTGAACACATACGCGCAGATCAGGGCCACCAGCGACAACACCAGCGCGGCGCCCACGGGTTGCGCCGGCAACCGCATCGCGGCAATCAGCCAGCGATCCGCCTGCTGCGGAAGCTCGACCCAGGCCGGCTCCCGGAGCCTGCCGGGAAGTCCGGCGATCGAACGGACTGCCGGTACGACGAGCACCTTGTGTGCGAGGGGCGCCACGAGGACCGGCACGGCGAGAACCGCGGCGACTCCTGCCGCGGTGACGCGGAAGACTCCCGCGGCCAGCAGGCCCGACCATGCGCAGCCGACGCAGAGCGCACCCCAACCGGCCGCCAGAGCGGACCAGTCGGGCGGCACGGCCACCGATTCCGGCCCGAACACGAGCCGGAGCGCCTGCACATCGAGGACCACCACGAGGACCGCGAGCACGACGGCGGCTGCCGCCGTCACGACGAGCTTGGCCAGAAGCAGCCCCAGCCTGCGGGGCACCGTGCCCCGCGCGGACGCGAGAGCGGGGTAACGGAACTCCTCACCGAAGGCGAGCGCGCCGATCAGCCCGGCCCCGAACGCCGCCGGAGGCAGCGGCAGGAAGCCTGGCCAGGCGGCGACGGTGTGCGGCTTCACCGCGGTCGCGCCGGTCCGGGCGAGCACGAGGCACAGGGCGAGCGAAGCGGCAACCGCGGCCAGAGCGATCAGCGGAGAGGTCCGGACACCGAGGAGCCGGCGGAGCTCGTAGCGCAGTGGCCACCGGGGACCGCGCACCGGTCGCGGCCCCCGCGGGACAGCTGCCGCGCCGCCGGAGTCGCCGGGGGCGTCGGAGGTGGGGGCGGGCGTGCGCTTGAGGGCGGGGGCCGGGGCTGGAGGCTCCGAGGCTGCGGACGGCACAGGAGCTGAGGGCGGGACTGGAGGCCCTGACGCTGCGGACGGCACAGGAGCTGAGGCCGGGGAGGCAGTCGATGGCGGGAGAGGTGCGGGACTCCGGGCAGGTGCGGTCACGCCGACGGGCCCTGTCTCGGTCGCGGGAGCCGCGTCGCCGACCTCCTCGGTGAGGCGGTGGACGAGCACGCCGTGCCGGAAAGCGGTCTCACCCACCTCGGCGCAACTGGTGCCGAAGACGGCGAGCACACCGCTACCCTCGGCGACCACCTCGACCGAGCGCCGCTCCGCGCGCGCTTCGCGCGCGAGGACGGCGGAGAGCCGGGCCGCATGCGGGGTACGGACGGCGACCCGGGGCCGGAGCCGGGTCCGCGAGAACTCAGCCGCCTCCTGGTCCGCGAGCAGGCGCCCCTCGTGCAGCGTGACGACGCGATCGGCGATCCGGGCGGCCTCCTTGGGCTCGCGCAGCGTGCACAGAACCGTTCCGCCATGGGCTGCGTGCGCCCGCAGCAGTGCGAACAGCCAGCTTCTGTCGCGGGGCGAGAGCCCCCGGACGGGGTCGTCGAGGACCAGCGTCTGCGGGTCGCCGAGAAGGGCGGACGCCAGCCCCAGCCGGCGGGCCATACCGAGGGAGAGCCTCCCCAGCTGCTCCTGCGCGAGTCCGCCGAGGCCCACGACGTCGAGCAGCTCGTCGGCACGGGACGCGGGCACCCCGACAGCGGCACTCAGCATCCGCAGCTGACCGCGCACGGTCCTGGCGGGATGTCCCGGCACATCGCCGAGAAGGGCCCCCACCTCGCACGCGGGGTTGGCGATGCGATGCAAGGGGTTACCGCGGAAGTACGTGAATCCGCGGCCGGCCTCGAGCCCCAGGACGAGCCTCAGAGCCGTCGTCTTCCCGGCGCCGCTTGCGCCGAGCAGGACGGTGACCCGACCGGAACGGGCTTCGAAGGTGAGATCGTCGACGGCGGGCGGGTGCTCTCTGCGACGGGTGCTGGTCAGCCCGATGGCCTGGAGCATCGCTTCTCTCGCCTCTCTCGCGGAAGGTGAGACCGCTCAGCGGCAGCACGGATACCGGAGCAAGATAACTCGATATTTCAGACTTCTTGCGCATCGTCGGACGTCCCGGGTGTCAGGCCACGGCGAGAGACCGCACCTCCGTCCCGCCATGGGCCCGCGTCTCGAACTGCCGGGAGGCCCCTCGAGCCGTGCCATGCCGTGTCGTTCCGTGCCGTGCCGTGCCGCGCCATGCCATGCCGCGCCCGCGCACGCGGCGCCCTGGGCGCGCCGCCACCGCCCCGGAATCAGACCTCGGGCCGGAGCATCGGGGGGTTCAGAATCGTGGCGCCACCGGCCCGGAAGAGCTGGGCGGGCCGGCCACCCTGCCGGGTGGTCGTGCCGCCGGCCGGGACCAGGAATCCCGGTGTACCGGTCACCTTGCGGTGGAAGTTGCGGGGGTCGAGGGCGACGCCCCACACCGCCTCATACACCCTCCGCAGCTCTCCGACCGTGAACTCCGGCGGGCAGAACGCCGTGGCCAGGGACGAGTACTCGATCTTGGAACGGGCCCGTTCCACACCGTCCGCCAGGATCACCGCGTGGTCGAAGGCGAGCGGCGCCTCCTGTTCGTCCTCCCGTGCGAAAGCGGTGTCCCGGGCAAGGAGCTCCTCGACCGGCGCCCAACGGGCGCTGTTCGCGTCGCCGCCGGCACGGGGCGCCGGCAGGTCCGGGGCAAGCACGAGATGCGCGACGCTCACCACCCGCATCCGTGGATCACGCTTGGGGTCGCCGTAGGTGGCGAGCTGT
The DNA here is from genome assembly GCF_040677245.1 of Streptomyces kurssanovii. Lineage (NCBI taxonomy): Bacteria > Bacillati > Actinomycetota > Actinomycetes > Kitasatosporales > Streptomycetaceae > Streptomyces > Streptomyces kurssanovii. The sequence continues at coordinate 84,333 of NZ_JBFAQK010000005.1, read as the reverse complement.
TCCAGGTGGGCACCGTTGGCCGATCCCGGAGAGGCGGGGTCGTGGGCGCACAGTCCCGTTTCCTCGGCCAGTTCGCGCGCGGCCGCCGCCGACAGGTCCTCGTCGCCCCTGACGAAGCCTCCGGGCAACGCCCACCGTCCCTGGAACGGCGGCTCGCCGCGGCGTACGACGAGGGCGCAGAGCGCATGCCGACGCACGGTGAGCACGACCAGGTCGACAGTGACGGCAAAGGGCGGGAAGGCCGACGGGTCGTAGGGCGACATGCGGCGATCATAGTCGTCTGCCTGACGATAAACACAGCCTTCCACGCCTGCGCCCATCGTTTTCGGCCCGGCTCCGGACGTCCATCGCCGTCGGCCCCCCACCTCCCAAGTGGAGCCCGCCTGCGGCCGGCTCGACCGTCGCTGAACCACTGCGGGCCACCGCGGACCGCCGCGGGGCCGATGCGGGCGCTTGGGCGACGCTGCGGACCGCCCGACCGTTGCCCTTGGGGGTTGCCCGTTGGGATTGCCCATTGCCGGAGCATGGAGGCTGCCGAAAGCCGCCGCACTACGGGCCGTCGGCCACCGCACCGGTACCCGGTCATCGTCCGCTCCTGGCACCGCGCTGCCCGCTGCGTCGTGCGGCACGCGTACGAGCGCGAGCGGCCGCTGTTCCATGGCGTGGGCGGCCGGGCGCGGCACCGCTCCGAGGGTGCCGGCGGTGCGAGCCGGCCTCGTCCGGCTCAGCGGCGGACGGCCTGACGGGCCTGCCGCGCCGCCGCTGCCCGGCCGGGGCCCGGTGCGCGTCGGGGCAGGGTGCTGACGGTGTCCCCTGCGACGGGAGGTCCCGTTGACTCCGCAGGCAACGGCGCACCGTTTCCGGATCCAGCCCTTCGTTGCACGCCTGGTGCAGCAGGCGTGCGAAGACATACTCGGGGTCCGCCCGGAGGGCGAGCCCGAGTGCCACGCGTGCGCCGGGCTCGTCGCCGACGGACCAGGACACCCATCCGGCAAGGGTGAGCGTCGCGGCGGCGTGCTCCGTGTAGGGCCCGGCGCAGCGCCTCGACAGAACACGCCAGAGACGCAGGGCCGGAGCTGCTTCCTCCCCCTCCATCCATTGCGCCGCCCGGTCCCTCGTCTCCCGGTCCTGGAGGCCGAGGATCACCGCGGCGGCTTCGTCGTCCGAGACGAGCCGGTCGTCCTCGGCGTCGGCAGCGGGATCACCGTCGGCACGAGGGGCTTCCGCCATCCGTTCCAGCAGGAGGCGGGCCAGCGCGACGGTCTCGTCGGCGACCTCCTGCCGGCCTTGCGCGTCGAGAATCCTGGAGGTCAGTACGGCGCCCGCGGCGTCCAGCGCTCGCACCTGTTCCTCCGTCGCCGGGCCGGGTCGCGGGGCGAACCGCCGCTCCATGTCGCGCAGGCTTCCACGCACCCGGACACCCGCGTACGCGGCTGCGGCGGCCATCACCGACGTGCCCGGCAGAGCGAGCGGCGTGCCGTCGGGCGGGCAGCAGCGGGCATCAGGACAGCAGTAGCTCCAGAAACGGCCGTCGGAAATGCACAGTGCCTCGTACACGGGCACGTCGAGGCCTCCGCAGGCGGTGCGCAGCCGCTGCGCGAGCGGGCGCAGGCGCTCCATCACCCGGTCGCCCGTCTCGTCGCCGACCGGGTCCTGGCACAGGAACACGACGATGCCGTCGGGGCGTGGCCCGCGGCGCCCGCTGCCCCGGATCAGACACTCCGCGAGCTGGGCCGCTACGGGCTCCCACTCCCGTGGCGAACGCGGAATTCCGAGCCGTAGCCGTCCGCCGAAGCGTCCATGGCTGCCGTGCAGGGCGACGAGCACGATCGAGTCGGTCGGGTGGAAGCCCATCATGTACGGAAGCGCGTCGGCGAGTTCGCCAGGGCCGCGCAGGGTGATCTGCTGGTCGGGGCCTGATCCGGTGAGGTCGTGGTGCTTGTTCATGCCCTGACGGTCCCGTGCCTGCCCCACTCGCCGCGACCCCTGTGGATAAAGTTGTCCACAGGTCACGGGCTCGTTCGCGCTTTGTCGGTGTCATCGGGTTGCATGGGTGCATGACCAACGCAGACCGCGCGGAGCTTCGGGCTTCCGCCGATTCCGTACTGGCCCGGCTCGTCTCCGACACCTCCGGCCGTGCCCGGCTGCGTGAGGACCAGTGGCGGGCCATCGAGGCCCTCGTCGCCGACAAGCGCCGTGCGCTGGTCGTCCAGCGGACCGGGTGGGGAAAGTCCGCGGTCTACTTCGTCGCCACCTCCCTGCTGCGGGCACGCGGCAGCGGCCCCACCGTGATCGTCTCTCCCCTGCTCGCGCTCATGCGCAACCAGGTCGAGGCGGCGGCCCGGGCGGGCATCCGCGCCCGGTCGATCAACTCGTCGAACACCGAGGAATGGGAGACGATCCAGTCCGAGGTCGCCGCTGGTGAGGTCGATGTCCTGCTCGTGAGCCCGGAGCGGCTGAACAACCCCGACTTCCGCGACCAGGTACTGCCCCGGCTCTCGGCCGCGACCGGACTGCTCGTGGTGGACGAGGCCCACTGCATCTCGGACTGGGGCCATGATTTCCGTCCCGACTACCGCAGGCTGCGCACCATGCTCGCCGAGCTTCCCGCCGGCGTCCCCGTCCTGGCGACGACCGCCACCGCCAATGCGCGGGTCACGGCGGACGTCGCGGAGCAGCTCGGCACGGGCGCGGGCACGGACGCCCTGGTGCTGCGCGGCCCGCTGGACCGGGAGAGCCTGAGCCTCGGAGTGCTGCAACTCCCGGATGCCGCCGGCCGTCTCGCCTGGCTGGCCGACCATCTCGGGGAGCTGCCGGGCTCCGGAATCATCTACACATTGACGGTCGCCGCCGCCGAGGAGGTGACCGCGTACCTGCGCCAGTGCGGTCACACCGTGACCTCGTACACCGGACGCACGGAGAACGCGGACCGCCAGCAGGCGGAGGAGGACCTGCTCGCGAACCGCGTAAAGGCGCTGGTCGCGACCTCGGCACTGGGCATGGGGTTCGACAAGCCGGATCTCGGCTTCGTCGTGCACCTCGGCTCCCCCTCGTCGCCGATCGCCTACTACCAGCAGGTGGGCCGCGCAGGCCGTGGCGTGGAGCATGCGGAGGTGCTCCTTCTGCCCGGTAAGGAGGACGAGGCGATCTGGCAGTACTTCGCGTCCGTCGCCTTCCCTCCCGAGGAGCTTGTGCGGCGCACGCTCGACGTGCTGGCGCAGGCGGACAGGCCGTTGTCCCTGCCCGCGCTGGAGCCCTTGGTGGAACTGCGGCGCACGCGGCTCGAAACGATGCTCAAGGTGCTCGACGTGGACGGCGCGGTGCGCCGGGTAAAGGGCGGCTGGACCGCGACGGGACAGCCGTGGTCCTACGACGCGGAACGCTATGCGTGGGTGGCCCGCCAGCGGGCGGCCGAGCAGCAGGCGATGCGCGAGTACGCCCGCTCCAGCGGGTGCCGGATGGAGTTCCTGAGGCGCCAGCTCGACGACGAGGAGGCGACGCCCTGCGGACGTTGCGACAACTGCTCCGGAGCGCGATTCAGTGACAAGGTGTCGGCGGGGGCTCTGGACGCGGCACGCGGGGAGCTCGGCAGGCCGGGCGTCGACGTAGAGCCCCGCAAGATGTGGCCGACCGGACTGGCCGCCGTCGGCGTCGCCCTCAAAGGCCGGATCCCGGAAGGTGAGCAGTCCTTCACCGGGCGGGCACTGGGGCGGCTTTCGGACATCGGCTGGGGGAACCGCCTGCGCCCGATGTTCGCTCCGCAGGCACCGGACGGCCCCGTTCCCGACGACATGGCCGACGCTGTCGTGACCGTGCTCGCCGACTGGGCCAAGGGGCCGGGCGGCTGGGCCTCCGGGGCCGTGGACGCGCCGGCGCGGCCCGTGGGCGTGGTCACGATCGCCTCCCGCACCAGGCCCCGTCTGATCGGCTCTCTCGGGAGCCGTATCGGGCAGGTCGGCAGGATGCCCGTGCTCGGCACCGTCGAGTACGCACCGGAGGCCCTGGACGCACACGTTTCGCGCACCAACAGCGCGCAGCGGGTGCGGGCTCTGCACGAGACGCTCGTCGTGCCGCCGCAGTTGGCCGAGGCCCTGGCCGCCGCCGACGGGCCTGTTCTTCTGGTGGACGACTACTCGGAGAGCGGCTGGACTCTGGCCGTGGCGTCGCGGCTGCTGCGCAGAGCGGGCGCGCAGGGCGTGTTTCCGCTGGTCCTTGCCGTCCAGTCCTGATGCGGAGGGGTCACCGGTGGCAGATAGGGGAAGGGATATGAGAGTCATACCCGCCGATTTCAGCCGGTCGTGCCGAATTGCTCGTTGCCGCATTCCCATGCGGCAGGAAGAATTGGACTGCTCCCCGCACGGCCCGTAAGTGGTCCAGAAGGGCCTTGCCGCGGCGCGCCCTCACCCGACCCTGCCCGCACTGTGGGCGCGTATGCGAAGGGAGGACCGTGACCTTCGGATTCGCTTCGTCCGCAGCCACTTCGATCACCGCATCGGCCAACTCCGCCAACCGCCTTGCCCGGTTGCTCGAACCGGCCGAGTGGGCCGCGGCCGGCATCCCACTGCTGCGCAATCCGCGTGAGGTCGTCGGCGGACTGCACGCGCGGCACCGTCCCGCCCCGGCGACGGCTGTCGTCGCCGTGCTCGATCACGAGGAACGGCTCGCGGCCAGCGCGTCGTTCTCCCGGCGTGCCGTTCCGGCGGACGGCTGGGAGTTCCGCAACGCGCTGCTGGCCCATCTGCGCCGCGTGATCCCTCACGACCTCCGACGGCGTACGCCGGTGCGCACCGCCGTGCTGCTCTACTGCCGTGAGGGCGACGAGCGTTGGACGGAGGAGGACGGGGCCTGGATGTGGGGCCTGCGGGACGCCTGCACGCTGCACGGCCTGCGCTGCGGCGCGTACATCACGCTGACACGCGGAGGTTGGCAGGTGCTGGGTGAGGGCCGGGGCGGCCGGCACCCCAACTCGACGTCCTCGCCCGGCCGTCTGGCGGACGCGGGGACCGACACCGACCATGTGCCCCTGCGTACGGCAGGGGGCGCCGTGGACGCGCTCCGGCGCACGGCGGCCCGCTGAAGGTGTCATCCACCGGCTGCCCAGGCACTGGGCAGCCGGGTCACGACCGGGCCGTGCGGCCCGTTCCGCCGGTGCGGATCAGACGGCCGCGCCGAGCACGGCGTTGATCCGCTCCGGGTCACCGCACACGATGAGAAGCGCCGAAGCCTTCTCCATCGCGGCCGGCAGCGCGCGGGCGGCGGTGTCGTCCGTGCCGCCGTTGACCGCGACAACGACCACGGGGCGTGCCGCGGCCCGCTCCACGGAAGACGCGTCCGCGTAGAAGACATCGTCGCGGGCGTCGTGCTGGGCCCAGTAGGCGCCCTCACCGAACGACAGCTCGTGAGCGGCCCACGGGTGCTGGTCACCGGTGGTGAAAACCAGGACGTCGCCGGGGGCGCGGCCGGAGTCCAGCAGCAGGTCGACCGCCTCGTCGGCGGCGTCCAGCGCGCCACCCGCCGGGGCGGGGACCAGCTGGACCTGCGGCGCGGAACGATTCTCCGGCCGGGACGGCTTCGGCTTGCCGGCAGCGCCGGACCCACGCTGCGCGGGCGGGGCGGGCCGGGACGGCCCGGGGCCCGGGTGACCGGGACGCGGCGAGGCCGCGGAACGCGGACCGGGGACGGGACGGGGGGTCGGCGCGGTGCGGCCTGTGGCCGGAGTGACGCGGGGACCCTGGGCGCTCTCGTGAATGTGAGGCTCCTCGGGAATGAGAGGCATGGGTGGATGTCTATCAAACGCCGCTGCGGATGGCATCGGCGGGTGGCACAAAACGTGCGACGGATGGTGACGGCGGGGCGAGTTCAGAAGTCGAAGCCGAGCTGGCCCCCGCTTTCGAGTTCGGCCGCCTCCGGCGAGAGCCGGACCTTCTTGAGGTGCCTCCATTGGGGCAGGTAGTCCAGATAGGCCCAGGACAGCCGGTGGTACGGGGTGGGTCCGAGCTCCCGGAGGGCGGCCTTGTGCACGGGCGACGGATAGCCGGCGTTGTCGGCGAAGCCGAACGCGGCGAACTCCCCCGGCAGTTGAGCCATCATCGCGTCCCTGTGCACCTTGGCGATCACCGATGCGGCGGCCACGGCCACGCAGGACTGGTCGCCCTTGATCACCGTGCGCACCTGCCAGGGCACTCCCAGGTAGTCGTGTTTGCCGTCGAGGATGATGGCGTCCGGGCGCACCGGCAGCGCTTCCAGCGCCCGCCCGGCTGCCAGTCGGAGTGCCGCCGTCATCCCCAGTTCGTCGATCTCCTCGGGGGAGGCATGACCGAGGGCGTGAGCCGTGACCCAGCCCTCCAGAAGCTCCGCCATCTCCGCGCGGCGCTTGGGAGTGATCAGCTTGGAGTCGGTGAGGCCGACGGGGGGCCGGCGCAGGCCCGTGACCGCCGCGCAGACCGTGACCGGTCCCGCCCACGCTCCGCGGCCGACTTCGTCGATCCCGGCAACGATCTTGGCGCCGGTCGTGGCCCGGATCGAGCGCTCGACTGCGTGGGTAGGTGGTTCGTAGGCCATGGCGCCCACAAGGGTACGCCGCCCCGGCGGCCGGATGACACCCGGCTCCGGATCACGTTCCGCGAGACGGCGGCGGACAGCTGTGGGGCCGGAGCAGCGGGACCATGACCTGGTCGATCATCTCCGCGATGTCCCGGTCCGGCCAGTGACTTCCACAGATCTTCGAGCGGTACATCAGCAGGCCGGGGATCACGTCGAGGACGAGCTCGCAGGCCGCGTCCGCCCGCACGTCACCGCGGCGCACACCACGGTGCACGACCTCGCGGAAGAGCTGGGTGGACGGTCCGATCACCCTGGTGTTGATCAGGCTCTGGAAGCGTTCCGCGGTGGCGGTGTCGCATTCGTAGAGCACCGAGCGCAGCGCCATCCCGGTGCGGGAGAACATCGCGTCACGCACCCGCCGGCAGACGTGGAGGAGGTCCTCCCGGACGCTGCCGCGGTCGGGGGCCTCATCGAGGCTCGGCAGGCCCGCCTCGAGCGCGTCGGCGACAAGATCCTCCTTCGAGGGCCAGCGACGGTAGACGGCCGCCTTGCCGGTCTGCGCGGAGGCGGCCACCCCCTCCATCGTGAGCCCGCTCCAGCCGACCGTACTGAGCTGCTCCAGGGCGGCTTCGAGGATCGCACGCTCCAGCACGGGCCCTCGTCGGCGCAGGGCGACCGGCGGAACTTCCGCGGCACCGGTCCAGCGCGAAGTGGCCATCTTCATATCTCCGTTGGGGACGGGAGGTTCAGTGAACGCTTGCGTTCACTGACGGGGACTCTCTACGGTTGACGGGAAAGTGAACGCCTTCGTTCACTAACTCATGTGTGGGGGACCCATAGTGACAACCTCTCAGTTAACCGCACCTGCTGCTCCGGGAGCTGCCCGCCGACCGGGGCGTCCTGGCGTCGCACTCACCGTCATCGCAGCCCTGCAGCTCATGGTGGTCCTCGACACCACGATTGTGAATATCGCACTTCCGCACATCCAGGGAACTCTCGAGTTCACCACGACCCAGCTCTCCTGGGTGGTGAACGCCTACACACTCACCTTCGGCGGACTCCTGCTGCTCGGGGGCAGGGCGGGCGACATCCTCGGCCGCCGACGGGTGTTCGTCTCCGGCGTGCTGCTCTTCACCTTCGCCTCGCTGCTGTGCGGCATCGCCCAGGAGCCGTGGCAGATGCTGGCGGCCCGCGCACTGCAGGGCGTCGGTGGTGCCATCGCCTCGCCCACGGCGCTCGCCCTGATCACCACGACCTTCCGCGAGGGGCCGGAACGCAACCGCGCCTTCGGCATCTTCGCGGCCGTCTCCGCGAGCGGCGCCGCCATCGGACTGCTGGCCGGAGGCATGCTCACCGAGTGGCTGGACTGGCGCTGGGTCTTCTACGTGAACCTGCCCATCGGCATCCTCATCGCCGTCCTCGCGCCGGTGTTCATCAACGAGTCGGAGCGCAACCCCGGCCGATTCGACGTGACAGGCGCCCTCACCTCGACCGCGGGCATGGCGTCGCTGGTCTACGGCTTCATCAGGGCCTCGGAGGACGGCTGGAGCGATGGGCTCACCCTCGGTGCGTTCGCAGCCTCCCTGGTGCTGCTGACCGCGTTCGTACTGACCGAACGCAGGACCAGTGATCCGATCACGCCGCTGCGGATGTTCGCCGACCGCAACCGTTCCGGCACGTATCTGATCATGATGAGTCTCGCGGCTGCGATGTTCGGCATGTTCTTCTTCATCGTCCTGTTCGTGCAGAACGTGCTCGACTACAGCCCCATCACCTCCGGGCTCGCGTTCCTCCCGGTCACGGTGGCGATCATGACATCGGCCGGCCTCTCCACGAGGCTGCTGCCCGTGCTGGGCCCGAAGCCCTTCCTGACCGCCGGCGCGGTCCTCACGGGCACCGGCATGGCCTGGCTGACACTCATCTCGCCCGACAGCTCCTATCTGGGCGGAGTGCTGGGGCCGATGCTGCTCTTCGGCTTCGGCATGGGCCTGGTGTTCGTGACGGCGACGCTGACCGCCGTGTCGGGCGTGGCGCAGCACGAGTCGGGTGCGGCCTCCAGCCTGCTCAATGCCACCCAGATGGTCGGCGGTTCACTCGGCCTGTCGATCCTCATGACGGTCTTCGGAACGGCGAGCCGTGACGAGGCCGAGCGCCAGATGCCCTCGTTCCTCGCCGAAGCGACGCCTGCCCAGCAGGAGGCCTTCGCACGGACCCACGAGCTGCCGCCTCCGTGGGGTCACCAGGTGCTGGCCGAAGGCATCGCCACCGCGTTCTGGGCGGGGGTGGGCCTGGTCGCTCTCGCCGTTGTGACAGCCGTTCTCGTGGTCAGGGTGCGCAAGAGCGACCTGGAGGCACTCAGCGGAGCGGCGGGCCCCGGCGGCCACGCCGCATGACGCCCCGGATACAGGCCGTACGCGGGGGGACGGCCTGTATCCGCTCACGGGTGCTCCGGCGTCAGCCGAGCCGGTCGGCGCCGGGCACCCAGCCGGGCAGTTCCTCCGTCTGCTCCAGCCAGTGGGCCGGCGGCTGTCCGCCCTTGCTCGCGGCGACGACGCCGCAGGCGATGGCGCACGTGGTGTCGACGTCGCCGCCCACCTGGGCGGTGGTCCAGAACGCCTGCTCGAAGTCGCCGAGCGACCTGGCGGCGGACCACAGCGCGAACGGCACCGTGTCATGGGCGCTGGTACGCCGCCCGCAGCCGAGCACGGCGGCGACCGTACCGGCGTCGTCGTAGTCGAGCATGTCCCGGGCCCGGCGCAGTCCGGCGCCCACCGCGCTGCGCGGCACCAGGGCGACCACGCCGTCCAGCAGGTCCGCCGGCGCGGGCGGCCCGGCGGGGTCGGCGGCGAGCGCCGCCGCCGCGGCCACCGCCATGGCGCCGACCACCGCCTCCCGGTGCTGATGGGTGGGGTACGAGGAGATCTCGGCCTGGTGCGTGGCCTGCTCGGGATCGTCCGCGTACCAGGCGCCGAGGGGTGCGATCCGCATCGCGGAACCGTTGCCCCACGACCCCTGCCCCTTGAAGAGCTCGGCAGCCAGCTCCCGCCAGTCGCCGCCCTCCCTGATCAGCCGGAGGAGCCGGTTCACGGCAGGGCCGTAGCCGCGGTCGAAGTCGTGGTGTTCGGCGAAGGACCGGGCGAGGGCGTCCTGGTCCACACGGTGGTGGTCGACGAGCACGGCGAGGACGGAGCAGGCCATCTCTGTGTCGTCGGTCCACTGCCAGACGGACGGCGGCAGCTCGCGCCTCTTGAGCAGCGGATAGTTGGAGGGAACGAAGAACTGGGAGCCCAGAGCGTCTCCCACGGACAGGCCGCGCAGGCTGTCCAGAGCGCGTGCGAAGCGCCGGTCGGATGCGGGTTCAGCGGTCATCTTCCTGCCACTCTATCCGGTGGCCCCGTACGGCTCCGGGGTCCTCCACTGCTCGAAGGGCCGGTCGAGGTGGTACCTGCCGTCGTCGCCGAGCTGCAGGGTGCGGGTCTCGCCGTTGCCCGGGTTGGACAGCGATTCGAACTCCGCGACGGACCAGTGGAACCACCGCATGCAGAACAGCCGCATGGTCAGACCATGGGTGACCAGGAGGACGTTCGGCGGATGGTCCGGGGACTCGAAGCTCCGGTGCAGGCTCTCCAGAAAGGCGCCGACCCGGTCGTACACGTCGGCCCCGGACTCGCCCTGCGCGAAGCGGTAGAAGAAGTGGCCGTAAGCGTCGCGGTACGCCTTCTGGAGCCTTACGTCCTCCCTGTCCTGCCAGTTGCCCCAGTCCTGCTCCCTCAGCCTCGGCTCTTCCCTGATCCGCACGAGCTCCGGGTCGAGCCCGAAAGCCTGGAAGGTCTCATGGGTGCGGCGGTACGGGGAGACGTAGACGCTGACCCGCTCACGGCCGAACAGGTCCCGCAGCCGCGCTCCCGTCTCCGCGGCCTGGGCCAGACCCGCCGCGGTGAGCTGTAGCGCATGGTCGGGCTCGCGTTCGTACACCGTGTCATCGGCGTTGCCCACCGATTCCCCGTGCCGGACGAGGACGATACGTCGCGGTCGTGCCATACCAAGACCCTATGGCTCCGTCCGTTCAGTCGAGGAGCCGCCCCGAGTCCATCCGGCGGACCTGCCCGTCGAACCGACGGCGCAGCAGACGGTCGTGGGAGACGACCACCAGCGCACCCGTCCACCGGGACAAGGCCTCCTCCAGATCCTCGACCAGGCCGAGTGCCAGATGGTTGGCCGGCTCGTCGAGAAGCAGCAGGTCCGCGGGCCGGGCCAGCAGCCGGGCCAGGGCCAGCCGCCGACGCTGCCCGGCGGAGAGGGATCCGACGGAGATGTGCAGATCCCGTGAGCGGAAGAGCCCGTAGGACAGCAGCAGCTCCGCGGACTCGTCGTCCGCGAGTGCGAGGCCCCGCCGGAAGACCTCGAGAAGGGGCTCCGCCGGCCGGTTCACCGGGATCTCCTGGGCGAGGAAGCCGGTTCTCCCCCTGCGTTTCACAGACCCGGTGTCCGGTTCGACAAGGCCGGCCATGACCCGGAGCAGGGTGGACTTTCCTGCGCCGTTTCCGCCGTGGATCAGGATCTTCTGCCCCGCCGCGACACTGAACGCATCCACTGAGAGCCTGTCGCCGACGCGCACGCCGGTCAGGCTGACGAGCTCGCCCGCCGCGGCGCCGGACACCGGCCCCGCGGTGAAACGAAGCGGCTCCGGAGGCTTCGCGACCGGCTCCTCCCGGAGTCTGCGCAGCCGCTCCTGTGCGTTACGGATCCGACCGGAGACCGAGGCCTGGACCCTCCCGCCGGCCCGGTCGTAGGCCATTTTGTTGTTGTCCTTGATGGACCGGCCGACGGCGACGCTGTGCGCCGTGGTGTTCGCGAAACCCTCGAGCCGTGCCACCTCCTCGGTCCACTCCTCGTACGCCTGCTCCCAGCGCTTGCGAGCGGCTGCCTGCTCGGCGCGGAAGCCCTGGTAGCCGCCGCCGTAGCGCACGACGGCACAGCGGTCGGCGTCCACCTCGATGACCGCGGTGGCGACGCGCTCCAGGAAGGTGCGGTCGTGCGAGACGGCGATCACCGTCCCGGTGTGATTGAGCAGTGTGCTCTCGAGCCAGTCGAGCGCTGTCTCGTCGAGGTGGTTCGTCGGCTCGTCGAGCAGCATCACCTCGGGTGCCGCCGCGACAAGACAGGCGAGGCCGAGTCGGGCCTGCTCGCCTCCGGACAGAGTGCCGAGGACACGCTCGCGGTCCACGTGGGCGATGCCCAGGCCGTTCATGGCCTTGTCGACACGGGCGTCGGCTTCGTATCCCCCGCGGAGCTCGAAGGCTGTGAGCAGATCGCCGTACTCGTCGAGGACGTCCTGCTCCGCCGACCCGAGGTCCGCTTCGAGGTCACGCAGCCTCGCTTCCATGGAGCGCAGTTCGGCAAGAGCGGCGTCGACGGCTTCGCCGACCGTGCTCCCGGGCGGTAATTCAGGGGTCTGGGCCAGATGACCCGCCCCTTTCTCCGCGACGGTGACCACCTCGCCGTCGGCCGGCCGCTCGATGCCGGCCAGCAGGCGAAGAAGGGTCGACTTCCCCGCACCGTTCTCCCCGACGATGCCGATCCGCTCACCTGGACGCACGGCAAGGGAGACACCGTCGAACAGCAGCCTGTCGCCTCGGGACAGGGTCACTCCGCGCAGGGAGATCTGAGTGGGCAAGTGCACCTCCGGCGGAGTTCTAACGCAACGGTTGTCGCGTTACGAGCAGTGTGGCACACTCGAATCCCCTAACGCAACGGGAGTAGCAATTGACTGAGTCAGGGTCCGCCCCCGGCACGCTCCGCCCCGGCGGTCGCACCGCCCGCACGCGGGCCGCCGTCCGCGACGCCGTCCTCACGGGCCTGGGCGAACACGGCTACCCCGGCCTCACCGTCGAATACGTCGCCGAGCACTCCGGTGTGCACAAGACGACCCTGTACCGGCGGTGGGGCGGCATCGAAGGTCTCCTGGCCGACACGCTCGACCTCGCGGGCGAGGACGACTGGATCCCACCGGACACGGGGAGCCTCGAAGGAGACCTGCGGGCGCTGGCACGCGAGGCGGCCGAATCCTTCGCCGATCCGGAACAGGCAGCCGCCCCCACCGCGATCATCGCTGCGGCCTTCCAGTCCCCACGGGCCGCCGAGGCACTGCACGCCTTCTACGCGGAGCGGTTCTCCCGCTGCGAGAAAGTCGTACAGCGGGCGGTGGAGCGCGGGGAGGCACCGGCCGGGACCGACGCGGGCGCCGTCGTCCGTGCGGTCAGCGCGCCGTTGTACTTCAGGCTGTTCATCACGCGCGAGCCGATGGATCCGGCGCTCGCCGACCAGTCGGCCGCCGCCGCCCTCGCGGCGGTCCGGGCAGGCGCCTTCGCCACGGCCCGGACGGCAGGGCGGACGCTCCTGAGCAGCTGATCACACCGTCCAGGACGGCTCGAGCTCCACCACGTCACCGGCCAGTGCCACCACGTCCGTCTGCGTCTGAGCGCGCAGCAGCAACCGCTCTATGCGCTCGTCGCGGTACTTCCCGTGCTCTGCCGACGACAACCACATCGACATCACCAGGAACTCACAACCGGGCGCCTCTCCGAACACCCCACGCACCATGCCCGGCGACCCGGCCATGGCCGGGTTCCACACCTTCTCCTGCATCAGGGAGTAGTGCTCGACCCGGTCCTCACGCACCTTGCAGTGCGCCACCCTGACCACGTCGGCGTCCGTGAACCGTGGCTCGAACCCGGTCTTGACGTCGAAGCGGTAGTCGAAGAGCTTGGCCTGGATGTCCTTGTAGGTGCCCGACTGCCCGGCCGCGAGCCGGTCGTGGGAGCGGGCCATGAAGGAGTCGTAGAAGGCCCGGGTCTCCCAGAAGGCGAAGACATGGGCCACGTTCGGCCGTAGCCTGCTCCACCCTCCGCCCTGTCCCCGGAATCCTGGCTCACCCGGCAGCCCCGCCCATTTCCGCTGCCCGCGTTCGAACCCTCGACGGTCCACCACCGTGCAGCGAATCCACTTGACCAGCACCGCGCCATCGTACGGCGCGGAACGTGGCCCCGGTCACTCTCCGCGTCAGTGGGTCCCCTCCGGCTGCGATCGGTTTGCCCGACGAGGCGGAGCGGCCGCTGAGTTCGCGCCGTACCGCACGCCGTTCGCGGCCCACAATGATCGCCATGACCGACCTGCACACCAACCCGCTCTTCCATCGCCTCCGGTCCGCCGAGCGCGTCCTCGTCGCCGGCGCCGGCGGCGGCTTCGACGTGTACGCAGGCCTGCCGATCGCGCTCTCACTGCGCCACCAAGGCAAAGAAGTCCACCTGGCCAACCTCACGTTCAGCGCCACCGAGGGTCTGCCGCTGGATGCGTGGCTCGCCCCCGACGTGGCGGTGATCGGCCCCGGCACGGCACCGCACCAGACCTATTTCCCCGAGCGCTCGCTGGCCCGGTGGCTCGCCACCCACGGCTACCCCGACACGGTTCACGCCCTTTCCCGCGTGGGCGTCCAGCCGCTTCGTGCCGCATACCGTGCTCTGATCGAGCGGTACGACATCGACGCGGTCGTTCTCGTGGACGGAGGCACGGACATCCTCATGCGCGGTGACGAGTCGGGACTCGGCACCCCCGAGGAAGACATGACCAGCGTCGCCGCCCTGAACGGCATCGAGGGACCTGAACGCCTTGTCGTGTCCGTGGGTTTCGGTGTCGACGCGTACCACGGCGTCAGCCATGGACTCGTGCTGGAGAACATCGCGGCACTCGAGACCGACGGTGCCTACCTCGGCGCGTTCTCCGTGTCGCGCACCACTCGCGAAGGCGCCCTCTTCCTCGACGCGGTGGCGCACGCCCAGGCCACCACGCCGGATCACCCCAGCATTGTGAACGGCTCCATAGCCGCAGCCGTGCGGGGCGGTTTCGGGGATGTGCAGTTCACCTCCCGCACCCGGGGCAGCGAACTCTTCATCAACCCTCTGATGTCGATCTGTTTCGTCTTCGAACTCGAGGGGATCGCTCGACGCTGCCTGTACCTGGACCGTATCGAGCACACCCATCTGATCCGCCAGGTCAGCAGTGAGATCGCCGCGTTTCGTGACGAGGTCGTGCGCCAGCGGCCGCCTCGCCGCATCCCGCACTGAGCCGATACGGTCAACGAACGCATTTCATCCGGCAGTTACGGGGAAGGAAAAAGCGGTGAGCAGCCTCAACAAGGGCGTCCGGAAGGCGGAGGTGACCCTCAAGTGGGATCCGAGTCCGCTGGGAGAGCCGCCCCATGACCTCGACATCGTGGCCGCGACGTACTCCGCTCAGGCGCCGTTCGGTGAGCCGGCGTACGTCGTGCACTTCGACAGCCGCTCGCCCGACGGCACGATCATCCTGACCAGAGAGAGCAAGACGGGACAGGGCTTCGGGGCCGACGAGGTCATGACTCTGGAGTTCGACCGGCTGGCGGCGGAGTACGGCCGTGTGGTCCTCGGCGTGGTGATCCAACAGCGCAACGGACGCACGGTGTTCGGTGATGTCGCGAACGCCTCGGTACGGGTCCTCGAGGGGCACCAGGAGATCGGGCAGCACGACTTCACGGCGGTCGCCGGCGCCACGGCGGCCAAGGTCGGCGAGTTCGTCCGCGGCCAGTCGGGGGACTGGGCGTTCAACGACGCGCTCGTCGGCTTCGACGCGGACCCTCAGACGTTCGTCACGGTGATGGGCGCCCCCACCCCCTGAACACCCGTGCACCCTTCGACGCGCGGGCCAGCAGGGGCGCACGACAGAAAGGGGGACCGGCCTCTGGCCGGTCCCCCTCTTCACCTGCTGGTCAACTCCGTGTGCCGACTAGGCAGGATGTCGCGTCGACGGAGTTTCGCCCAGGGTCAGCTGCAGCCGCTGGTCGAGCCGCAGCCCTCGCAGATGTAGCACGAGCCTGCGCGCTGCATCTTGGTCCCGCAGGAGAAGCAGAGCGGGGCGTCGGCGCTGATACCGAGCTGCATCTCGACGAGCTCGGCGGAGGTGTGCGCCTGCTTCGGCGCCGGGATCTCCGCCTGCGGGGCGGTGACGGCCTTCAGTGACTCCTGCTGCCGGGGAGCGGACTGGGCCAGTGCCTCGACATCCATCTCGTCGTCCTCGAGCGACGGCTCGTAGGAGCCGGTCTCCAGGTGACGCTGGCGCTCCTCCGCGGAGTGGATACCGAGGGCGGAACGGGTCTCGAAGGGCAGGAAGTCCAGCGCCAGGCGGCGGAAGATGTAGTCGACGATCGACTGAGCCATCCGCACGTCCGGATCGTCCGTCATACCGGCCGGCTCGAAGCGCATGTTCGTGAACTTCGAGACGTAGGTCTCCAGCGGAACGCCGTACTGCAGGCCGACCGAGACGGCGATCGAGAAGGCGTCCATCATGCCGGCGAGGGTGGAGCCCTGCTTCGACATCTTCAGGAAGACCTCGCCGAGACCGTCGTCCGGGTAGGAATTGGCGGTCATGTAGCCCTCGGCGCCGCCCACCGTGAAGGACGTGGTGATCCCGGGACGGCCCTTCGGAAGGCGCTTGCGGACCGGGCGGTACTCGACGACCTTCTCGACCGCGGCGCGGATGGTCTCCTCGGTCTTCTGCGTGACCTTCTCCTGCTCCTTCTTCTTCGCGGAGAGGGGCTGGCCGACCTTGCAGTTGTCGCGGTAGATCGCGAGCGCCTTGACGCCCATCTTCCACGCCTCGAAGTAGACCTCTTCGACGTCCTCGACGGTCGCCGTCTCCGGCAGGTTGACCGTCTTGGAGAGCGCGCCGGAGATCCACGGCTGGATCGCGGCCATCATGCGGACGTGACCCATCGCGGAGATGGAGCGCTCGCCCATGGCGCAGTCGAAGACCTCGTAGTGCTCGGTCTTCAGGCCGGGCGCGTCGATCACGTTGCCGTGGTCGGCGATGTGGGCGACGATCGCCTCGATCTGCTCCGGCTGGTAGCCGAGGCGGCGCAGGGCCTGCGGGACCGTGCCGTTGACGATCTGCATGGAGCCGCCGCCGACCAGCTTCTTGAACTTGACCAGGGCGAGGTCCGGCTCGAGACCGGTCGTGTCGCAGGACATCGCGAGACCGATGGTGCCGGTCGGGGCGATGACCGACGCCTGGGCGTTGCGGAAACCGTTCTTCTCCCCGAGGCGGATCACGTCCTGCCAGGCTTCCGTGGCGGCGGCCCAGATCGGGCTGTCCAGGTCGTCCATCCGGACGGCCACGGTGTTGGCGTCGGCGTGCTGCTTCATGACGCGCTTGTGCGGCTCGGCATTGCGGGCGTAGCCGTCGTACGGACCGACGACAGCGGCGAGCTCGGCGGAGCGCTTGTACGAGGTGCCCGTCATCAGCGAGGTGATGGCGCCGGCGAGTGCGCGTCCGCCGTCGGAGTCGTACGCGTGGCCCGTCGCCATCAGGAGCGCGCCAAGGTTGGCGTAGCCGATGCCGAGCTGGCGGTAGGCGCGGGTGTTCTCGCCGATCTTCTGCGTCGGGAAGTCCGCGAAGCAGATGGAGATGTCCATCGCCGTGATGACCAGCTCGACGACCTTGGTGAAGCGCTCGACGTCGAAGGACTGGTTGCCCTTGCCGTCGTCCTTCAGGAACTTCATCAGGTTCAGCGAGGCCAGGTTGCACGAGGTGTTGTCCAGGTGCATGTACTCGCTGCACGGGTTCGAACCGTTGATCCGGCCGGACTCGGGGCAGGTGTGCCAGTGGTTGATCGTGTCGTCGTACTGGATGCCCGGGTCGGCGCAGGCCCAGGCGGCCTCTGCCATCTTGCGGAAGAGCGACTTGGCGTCGACCTCCTCGATGACATCGCCGGTCATCCGGGCGCGCAGGCCGAACTTGCCGCCCGTCTCGACGGCCTTCATGAACTCGTCGTTCACACGGACGGAGTTGTTGGCGTTCTGGTACTGGACCGACGTGATGTCGTCGCCGCCCAGGTCCATGTCGAAGCCCGCGTCACGCAGGGCGCGGATCTTCTCCTCTTCCTTCACCTTGGTCTCGATGAAGTTCTCGATGTCGGGGTGGTCGACATCGAGGATGACCATCTTCGCCGCGCGGCGGGTGGCACCGCCCGACTTGATCGTTCCTGCGGACGCGTCGGCGCCGCGCATGAAGGAGACCGGTCCGGAGGCGTTGCCGCCGGAGGACAGCAGTTCCTTCGAGGAACGGATGCGGGAGAGGTTCAGGCCGGCGCCGGAGCCGCCCTTGAAGATCATGCCCTCTTCCTTGTACCAGTCGAGGATCGACTCCATGGAGTCGTCGACGGACAGGATGAAGCAGGCGGAGACCTGCTGCGGCTGGGGCGTACCTACGTTGAACCACACCGGCGAGTTGAAGCTGAAGATCTGGTGCAGGAGGGCGTACGCCAGCTCGTGCTCGAAGATCTCGGCATCGGCGGACGAGGCGAAGTAGTTGTAGTCCTCACCGGCCTTGCGGTAGGTCTTCACGATCCGGTCGATGAGCTGCTTGAGACCGGTCTCGCGCTGCGGGGTGCCGACGGCCCCGCGGAAGTATTTGCTGGTGACGATGTTGACCGCGTTCACCGACCAGAAGTCGGGGAACTCGACGCCACGCTGCTCGAAGTTCACCGAGCCGTCACGCCAGTTGGTCATGACGACGTCACGGCGCTCCCAGACCACCTCGTCGTACGGGTGCACGCCGGGGGTGGTGTGGACGCGCTCGATACGCAGGCCCTTGCTCGCCTTGGATCCCTTGGCTCGGGACCCTCGTGCCGGGCCGCTCGTCGTCTCGGTCATGCCGCCTCCCATATACGGGCAAAAACGCCCTGAAGTGCCCAGATCTTCCCGGGGCACGGTTTGTGTCTGTTGCTCTGGCGCCACGCACAGCACCCATGAGCGGGTCATTTGCCGCCTGAGCCGGCCGGCGGACCTTTCGCGCGGCCCTTCTCCGTCCAGCCTCTGCCGATCAGTCGGCGGCGGTGGCGGGCACCGGGACCTCCACGGTCCCGCGGCCCCCGCCTTCCTCAGCAGGAGGCCGCCCGGCGCGGAGCTCCGCGATGGCGGCCTCGAAGTCTTCGAGTGAGTCGAACGCCCGGTAGACGGACGCGAAGCGCAGGTAGGCGACGAGGTCGAGCTCCTGCAGCGGACCCAGTATGGCCAGCCCTACGTCATGGGTCGTCAGCTCGGCACTGCCGGTGGCGCGCACCGCTTCCTCGACCCGCTGCCCGAGCTGGGCGAGAGCGTCCTCGGTGACCGGTCGGCCCTGGCACGCCTTGCGCACGCCGGAGATGACCTTGGTACGGCTGAAGGGTTCGGTCACACCACTGCGCTTGATCACCATGAGCGATGCGGTCTCGACCGTCGTGAAGCGGCGCGCGCAGTCCGGACACTGCCGACGTCGCCGGATCGCCGTTCCGTCGTCGGTGGTGCGACTGTCGACGACTCGACTGTCGGGATGCCTGCAGAAAGGACAGTGCATGGCCCCCAACCCCTCCTTCACAGCACGACCGAATGGCCTCTGAAGGCCGGATCCCAGCCCTTCGAAGCAGCCCCAAGCATAGGCGATGCCCTCGGCCTTGGAGCACCGGGGACACAAGTTCTGGGTGGCTAACCCAATCCAACCACTAGATCTGGGGGTTCGATGCACACACAGGTCGCTACGCGTGTCGCGGTGGACATCGCTGCGTGAAGGCGCCGGACACCTGCCGCACGGACCGTATCGGCCCTTGCACGCTGCGCGCGGGAGGGCGCCGGCCAGGGACAGGAAGGGACGACACAGGCGCGCCGCACTCCGGTTTCGGAGGGGCGGGAATGCGAAGATGCAACGGCCTCACCGGACCCCGCTCCGGCCGCCGCCGACGGCGAAGGCTACCGTGGCGACACACGCAACGACTCACCCTCCGGGTTCGATCGTTCGCACATACACCCAGCAGAATGCCCAGGTAAGGCAATCTGCAATTTTTCACTCGAACGTGTGTTTGGCGCAACCTTTCGAAAGCTACTACCGTTGTCAAACTAGGGAGACCATTCGAGAGGGGCCGACGTGACCACCACCGCCGACAGTGCCACCATCACTGCCCAGGACCGCTCACAGAGCCGATTCGAGCCGGTGCAAGCCATGAATGACGCAGCCACGACCCCGGAGGGGCCCAAGCCCGGCCGCTCGCTGCCCGGCCGACCTCCTGGCATCAGGGCGGACAGCTCCGGCCTCACGGACCGGCAGCGGCGCGTCATCGAGGTGATCCGCGACTCGGTCCAGCGGCGGGGATACCCGCCGTCGATGCGTGAGATCGGCCAGGCGGTCGGACTGTCGAGCACATCGTCGGTGGCGCACCAGCTCATGGCCTTGGAGCGCAAGGGCTTCCTGCGCAGGGACCCGCACCGCCCCCGGGCGTACGAGGTCCGCGGCTCCGACCAGCCCAGCACACAGCCCACGGACACCACCGGCAAGCCCGCCGCCTCTTATGTCCCCCTGGTCGGCCGCATCGCGGCCGGCGGACCCATCCTCGCCGAGGAGTCCGTCGAGGACGTCTTTCCCCTCCCCCGTCAGCTGGTCGGCGACGGTGAGCTCTTCGTACTGAAGGTCGTCGGAGACTCGATGATCGAAGCCGCGATCTGCGACGGGGACTGGGTGACGGTGCGCCGCCAGCCCGTGGCGGAGAACGGCGACATCGTGGCAGCCATGCTCGACGGCGAGGCCACGGTCAAGCGCTTCAAGCGGGAGAACGGCCATGTCTGGCTCCTCCCCCACAACGCCGCTTACCAGCCCATCCCCGGCGACGAGGCGACCATCCTCGGCAAGGTGGTGGCGGTGCTGCGCCGGGTGTGACCGCACCCGCCGGCCCCAGGACCGGACCCCGGGATCCACTGCGCCGGTCCCGGGGTCCTGCTGTACGAGCAGGGCGCTTCGGCCCTACTTCCCCTCCTGCTTCGCCGCTGCGTCGATGGCGGCCAGTGAGCGGCGTACCTGATTGCGATCCGTCGTGTACCAGAAGTCGGGCAGCGAGGCGCGCAGGTAACTGCCGTAGCGGGCGTTCGCCAGCCGCGGATCAAGCACCGCGACCACACCCCGGTCCCCCGTGGCACGCACCAGCCGGCCCGCGCCCTGAGCCATCAACAGCGCGGCATGGGTCGCCGCCACGGCCATGAACCCGTTGCCGCCCGCCTCTTCGACCGCCTTCTGGCGGGCACTCATCAGCGGGTCGTCCGGACGCGGGAACGGAATCCTGTCCATGACGACGAGCTGACAGCCCGGTCCGGGCACATCGACGCCCTGCCAGAGCGAGAGCGTGCCGAACAGGCACGTCTCCGCATCCCCGGCGAACGTCTTGATCAACTCGCCGAGGGTCTCCTCGCCCTGCAGGAGGATCGGCTTGTCGAGACGGCCGCGGAGCTCTTCCGCGGCGGCCTGGGCCGCCCGCATCGAGGAGAAGAGGCCGAGCGTGCGCCCTCCGGCGGCCTCCACCAGCTCGGCCAGCTCGTCCATCATGTCGCCCCGGGAACCTTCGCGTCCCGGAGTGGCGAGATGGCGTGCGACGTAGAGGATGCCCTGCTTCGGATAGTCGAAGGGCGACCCGACGTCGAGCCCCTTCCACTGCGGCACGTCCTCTCCCCCGCTGCCTTCAGGAGCGAGACCCAGGGACGCCCCCACCCCGTTGAAGTCACCACCGAGCTTGAGTGTGGCCGAGGTCAGCACCACCGAGCGCTCGGAGAAGAGCTTCTCCCGCAGCAGCCCGGAGACCGAGAGCGGCGCCACCCGCAGGGACGCCCCGAAACGGTCGTGCCGCTCGTACCAGACCACGTCGTACTCCGAGCCGTGGCTGATCCGCTCGGCCACGGCATGCACATTCTCGACGGCGGCCAGGGCCTGCTTGCGCACGGCGTTCTCGTCCTGGACCGACTTGTCCCTGGTGGCCCCGATCGCGGTGATCACAGTGCGGGCCGCGTCCCTCAGCGCCATCAACGCGTAGCCGAGATCCTCGGGAATCTCCTCGAGTCGCCCTGGGAGAGCCAGCTCCATCAGCTTCTCGAACGACTCGGCCGCGGTCTGGAGAGCGTCCGCCGCCTTCTCGTTGACGAGCTTGGCCGCACGGCGCACGGCGCGGTTGACCTGGCCCGGGGTGAGCTCGCCGGTGGCGACCCCGGTGACGCGGGAGACGAGCTCATGGGCCTCGTCGACGATCAGCACCTCGTGCTGGGGCAGCACCGGTGCGCCTTCGATGGCGTCGATCGCGAGAAGGGCGTGGTTGGTGACGACGACGTCCGCGAGCTTGGCCCGCTCACGCGCCATCTCCGCGAAGCACTCCGCTCCGTACGCGCACTTGGAGGCTCCCAGGCACTCGCGCGAGGAGACGGAGAGCTGGTTCCAGGCCCGGTCGGAGACCCCAGGGGTCAGGTCGTCCCTGTCCCCTGTCTCCGTCTCGTCGGCCCAGTCCCGCATACGGAGCAGGTCCTTGCCCAGCTTGCTCGTGGGGGCCGCCGCCTCGAACTGGTCGAAGAGACCCTCCTCGTCGTCCTGCGGCATGCCCTCGTGCAAGCGGTGGAGGCAGAGATAGTTCGACCGCCCCTTGAGCATGGCGAACTCCGGGCGGCGGCGCAGCAGCGGGTGCAGTGCCTCGACCGTCCGCGGCAGGTCACGCTCCACGAGCTGCCGCTGCAGGGCCAGAGTCGCCGTGGCCACGACCACACGCTCGCCATGGGCCAGGGCGGGAACCAGATAGCCGAGCGACTTGCCCGTACCGGTGCCGGCCTGGACCAGCAGATGGGAATCGTCGTCGATGGCCTCGGCGACGGCCTCGGCCATGGTGACCTGGCCTGGCCGTTCCACCCCGCCGACGGCGGTCACGGCGGCGTGGAGGAGATCGGGGAGGGATGGCTTCGTCATAGCCCGACCACCCTACGGGGCGCCACCGACAACAGGATCACGCATCGGAGCATCAGGCCGGCGCCAAGGGGTTGGGCACCGTGCCGTGGACGGCGGCGTGGGGGCGCTCCGGGCGGTCCCGGTAGCCGTCGAGATGCAGCCGGTTCCGGTTGAGGCACAACCGCTCGATACGGGGAGTGAGCAGGTCGAACGTCTCGTAACGCTCCTTGAGCTCGGGAAAGCGCGCCTGGTACCGGAGGATCTCCGCCCTTACGAGTGAGAAGAACTCCTCCTCCGGAACGTCCAGTTGCTCTTCGCAGAGCGGGGCGAGGTAGCGGAAGACGCCCACGAAGAGACCCGAGTGGATGAACTGGGTGAGGAAGCCCGGCTCCTCGGTGAGGAGGATCCGCCGGACGTCGTCCGGCATGGACGCGTGCTCGGGCACCGGCCGGGCACTCACGTTCACGTCGTCGACGAAGTCCTTGATCGCGAGGCGGACGGGAACATCGTGGTCGTCGTAGACGACGATGGCGTTCTCGCCGTGCGGGGAGAAGACCGTGCCGTAGCGGTAGAGGAAGTGCAGCAGCGGAGGCAGCAGCGCCGCGAAGAGCCGCCGGAGCCAGACGGTCGGGCCGAGCCCCGACCGGTCGACCAGTTCGGCCGTGAAGGCCCGGCCGTGCGGGTCCGTGTGGAGGAGCGATGCGAGGGTGCGGGCCCGCTCGCCGGCTGCCAGCCGCGGCTGGAGCGGTTCCCGCCAGATGGCTCCCAGCAGTTCCTTGTACTGGTACGGCACCTCTGCCAGGTGGTCGTACAACGGATGCTCGACCGTGACGGAGGCGACCTCCCCGAGCAGGACGACCCGGCACTCGTCGCGCAGGAACGGGTCGGCGTCACGCAGCCCGTGCACCCACGCGGTGACGGCGGGGGCGGCGAGAGTGCGCTCCGTGGGCAGGCCGCGCCAGACCAGGGTGTTCAGGATCGACAGCGGCAGTTTGACGGTGTGGCGATCGGGCCGGTCGACGTTCACGAAGGTTCTGATGGACTGCTGGGGAAGTCGCAGGTCACCGTCGCTGGGCAGAGGCACGATGTCGCCGTCGGCGACGGCGGGCGCGTACAGAGGCAGGATCACCTCGTCCCACTGCCAGGGGTGCACCGGGAGGAACAGGTAGGCGGCCGGGTCCAGTCCCTTGGCACGCAGGGTGTCGGCGAAGGAATCGCGGGTCGTCCTGTCGAGCTCGCGACGGTAGAGGTCCTCGGCCCGGTCGAGGCCGACGACGCCGCGGTAGGCGGCGAGGCCGGTCCGCACCGCTATCCAGGGGAGGCGTACGGGGCGGCGGGCTTCTGGTGCCCACTGCGCGGCGTCGCCGGCGGAGAAGCCGATCCGGCCCTTGTTGAGAACCAGCCACGGGTGGCCCGTCTGGTGGCCCTCGAGCTCCGCGTAGCCGAGGTCCGCGAGTTCGGCGGCGGTCAGTGCGGTGCCGTCGAGCCGGGTGTCGCTGCTCAGCGTGACGGACATTTCGCGCAGCAGGTGGCCGAGGGTCGCACCGTCGAGGCCCAGCAGGTTCCTGGCGCGCGCGAGGAACGCCAGCGGGTCGGTGAAGGGGCGGCCGTCGCATTCGACGGAGCCGGGATCGACACGCCAGCTGCCGTAGGCGCCACGGCGGGCACGGAAGGTGAGCACGCCTGTGGCGTCGATGGGGAGGGTGTAGCGACGGGCCTTGCCGGTGGATCCGGCTGTTCCGGGCGACGGGACCGGGTCCGGGACCGGCTCGATGATCTCTTCGTAGGCGAACTCGCCGATCATCTTCGCGAGGAGGCGGGCCGCGGCCCGGTCCCAGTTCTGCCGGGTCAGGCCGGGTGGCGTGAACGGCACCGCGTGCGGCCGGGCCGCGGTGCCGGCGGCGGCTGCATCGGGGCCGGTTCCGAGGCCTGTGGAAGCGATGCCCGTGGAAGCGGTGCCGGTGGAAGCGGTGCCGGTGGAAGCGGTGCCGGTTCTGATCCCGGCGGCATCGGTGCCCGTGGCATCGACGGGCCGGGGATCGGTGGAGCCGGAGCCGGTGGGGGCGGAGTCGATGGAGTCGTCGCTGGCAGGGGACTTCGGCACGGGGACTCCTCAGGTGGAACCGATGCGGATCGAGCGGTGTATGTAAGTCAGCGAGTTGTTCACAGCAGGTTCCGCAGGGCGCGATCACGGACCATCAGGGCGGCTCGTTTGTCGGGAAGGTCCAGTTCGGCGCAGTAGCGGAAGCCGGAGGTGAGAAATGCGGAGACGGAGGGGGTGTTGCACATGTCGGGTTCGGCGAGGACGCGGGTGCATCGAGGCCGATTGTCGAGAACGAGATCGGATACGGCTCGAAGGAGGACGGACCCGATGCCACGGCCGCGGTCGACGACGCCGCCGATGAGCAGATGGATACCGGTGTCGTGCGGGCGCGCGGGGTAGTGGCGTGCCAGCGGATCGAGGTCGGCCTGGTAGATCTCGAAGTAGCTCATGGGCTTGTCGTCGAGGACACCGAGGCAGGGGATGCTGCGGCCGTCACCGTCGAGTTGTGCGCGCAGGTGAGCGGCGGTGACGGAGTCATGTCCCGCCAGCTCCCAGAAGGCGGCGACCGCTGGGTCGTTCATCCAGCTGCTGATCAGGGCGAGATCACGTTCGAGGATCACGGGGACGAGCCGGAAGACGCCGACGGGCGTGGCCGCCGGCTCCCAGCCACCCAGGTTGTCGAGCAGATCACCGGCGGCTCTGCCATCGGCCTTCGCCGGGGCCAGAGGCGCTGCCGCTGCCTGGTCCGGGCCTGAACCGGAAGCCGTTTCCCAGGCCTGCCCGGCAGCCTGCGCCGGCTCCCACGCCAGTGCCGGCGTCACGTCCGGTGCCGGTGTCCTGCCTGGTGCCGGCGTCACGTCCGACGCCGGTGTCCTGCCCGGTGCCGGCGTCACCTCCCACGCCGGTGTCCCTGACGCGGTCCATGCCGGTGACAGGCTCGATGGCGGTGTCGACGCCGCCACAGGCGTCGGCGGCCCGGCGCCGTCGTGACCGCGGAACAGCGTGAGGAAGTTCTCCGGCAGCCGCAGGTCGAGCGTGTCCTCCGCACCCCCTCCCGGCCGGGGCGCGGGTCCAGGCCCGCTGTCGGTGTGCACATCGGTGGGAGGCAATGCGGCGCTCTCCTCTCGCGGTTCGGTCGGTTCGTGGTGCCTCAAGATCGGAGGGGGTTGGTGATGGTGACGTAGACGGACTGGGTGTCGACCGGGCCGACGAGTTCGTCGAGCCCGTGGAGCCGGGTGAGCAGGTTGGCCTTGCAGCGGAGGGTCGGCATCTCCAGCAGATGGCCGGGCAGCGGTGATCCCATGCCCACGGCGGAGGTGAGGAACTGGCGGAAGGCGGCGAGGAGGACGCGTTCGTCCGCGAGGCGCTGTGCTCCGAAGGCTCCGATCAGCCCCAGCACGTTGTTGATGCCGAGGTAATAGGCGAAGCGTTCGTCAGTGACATCGTCGGACACGAAGGTGTCGCTGTGGGTTCCGATCCCGGGGAGGCGGGCGGTGAGCCACTCGCGGTGCGACTCGCGGAAGTAGTAGCCCTGGTTGTCGCGGTAGCGGCCGCCGGTCGGCCAGCCGTGGGGGTCGAGCAGGACGAGCGTGTTCTGTTGATGCGCCTCCAGCGCGATGCCCGCGGCGGCGTCCAGCCACAGCACCGGGCGCACGACGTGGTCGAGGTAGCGAAGGAACCACTCGGCGGCCACTGCCGTGACCGGTCGGCCGGTGTGGGCCGCGAGCCGGTCGACGACGGTGGCGAGGCGTGACCGCATGCCCACCCGCCCGGGCCACGGCCGGGGAGTGGTCAGCGCCGCTACGCAGACCGCGTCGTCGCCGGGGCCGAAGGGGTTGTGACGGATCATCACGTCGAGCCCTTGCACGGGTTCGGCCCCGGAGGCGTCGACGGCCATCCAGGCCGGGTCGCGCACGATGTCGAATCCCGGGTGCGCGGCCCGCCACTGTTCGGCGAGACCGGCGCGGAGCAGTCGGTGCACCTCGACACCGCGGTGGAGTTCCTTGCGGAGGTTCTCTCTCCGCGAGTTGGTGATGCGCAGACCGAGGGAGAGTTTGAGCATGGCTGGCGCACCCGGGCGGTGCACGGTGCGGACGGAGGAGGTGGGGTACCAGACGTCACCACGGGGACCGAGGTCGTGGAGCAGGCCCGCGTCCAGGAGGGCCGCCACCGCGGGGCGTTGCCCGAGGTCCCGAGCCTGCCATGGGTGGAGGGGCAGGGCGACGGTGTTGTCGGGGAGCGGAAGGTCTCCCGCCAGCCGGGCGGTCAGCTGGTCGGCCGTGACCGTGCGGCCCTGCTCGGTCCAGGCGGATTCGGTGGCGAGGAGGGACCGGTCGACGGCCATCCAGTGCAGCGGGAAGGAGCCGTACAACTCGGGCGAGTAGCGCTGTGCTTCGGCCTCCGAGAGTCCTTCACGGCTCTTGGGAGTCGGATGGAGCGGGTGGCCGAGCAGCAACGACTGTTCGGCGGTGAGGAACAGATCCGCCTCGGGCGGGGCAGCGGGGCGGGCACGCCGTTCGGCGATGAAGTCGGCCGTGCGGCGGACGGAGTCGGCGACGCGGCCCACGAGGTCCGTGCCTTCGCCATGGCCGGCTTCGCGGCCGAGCAGCGCGGCGACGGTCACGGCGTCTGCCCGGGTGGCCTCGTGCGGACTGCCCTGCAGCGTGGGCGGACCGAAGCGGTGCCATCCGGTGGCCGACCAGTAGCGGACGGGGACCAGCAGCGCGGTGCCGCTGGCGTCGAGAGGGACGCGCAGCATGTCTCCCTCGGGCCGTGGCAGGCCGTTCTCCCGCACCCAGCAGCGGAGCAGGTTCTCCACGGTCGCCGTGTCCGCGGCGCGGCGCGGATCGGGGTCGTCGAGGTGGTCCTGCTCCACGTCCGGGTGGGCGGCGGACTCCGGCACACGGGCATGCGGGGTGCCGGCTGTCGCCCCGCTGCGCTGCTGGTCGTGCCGCCCGGCCTGGCGCGGCACCGTCGCTGCTTCCATGGTGAGCGGGCCGCTCACGCCGGCCTGGCTGCGGTGGTGGCCGGTGGGGCCGTCGGGGGACTCGGGCGCATCGGGTGCGGGTGTGGGGTTCACGGAGGGCTTCCTTGTGACGTGGTCCGGGTTCAGTACGACTGCCTGTTGTCGGTGCGGCGTTGCGTGGAGCGCTCTGCGGCGGCCAGGGCGTCGGCAAAACGGTCCAGGACGGCCACTGCCTGCTCGTCGGTCAGGGTGAGAGGAGGGAGCAGGCGTACGACACCGGCATGACGTCCGCCCAGTTCGACGATCAGGCCGCGGTGCAGACACTCCTGCTGCACGGCGGCCGCGAGCCGGGGCGAGGGAGGCGGTACCAGAGCGTCCGGTGCCGCGGAGCCGGCGTCGACCAGTTCGACGCCGATCATGAGGCCTCTGCCCCGTACGTCGCCGATGCAGGGGTGGGCCGCGGCGAGCCCCTGGAGACTCGCCAGCATGCGCGCGCCGAGCGTCGCGGCGCGCTCGGCGAGGCGGTTCTCGCGCACATGGGCAAGGGTCGCCGCACCGGCCGCCATGGCGAGCTGATTGCCGCGGAACGTCCCGGCGTGGGCCCCGGGCCGCCAGACGTCGAGCCCGGAGCGGTACACGACGACGGCCAGCGGAAGGGACCCCCCAATGGCTTTGGACAGCACCATCACGTCCGGCACGATTCCGCTGTGCTCGACGCCCCAGAAGGTGCCGGTGCGCCCCACGCCGGTCTGCACTTCGTCGGCGATCAGCGGAATGGAGCGGTCGGCCGTGATGGCGCGCATCCTGCGCAGCCACTCGTCGGGCGCCGGGATCACTCCGCCCTCGCCCTGTACGGGCTCCAGGATCATGCCGGCCGGTTCGGGGACACCGCTCTTGGGGTCGTCGAGCAGGCTTTCCGTCCATCGGGCGGCGAGTTCCGCACCACGCTCGCCGCCGATCCCGAAGGGGCACCGGTAGTCGTGCGGGAAAGGCAGCCGGGTGACCCTCACGTCGGTAGCGCCCCCCGACGCTTCGAGCGCGCCTGCCGTCATGCCGTGGTAGGCGCCGGTGAAGGCGAGGAGGCCGCTGCGGCCGGTCGCCGTCCTGACGAGTTTGAGAGCGGCTTCGACGGCGTCCGTGCCGGCCGGTCCGCAGAACTGGATGCGCGCGTCCTCTGCCAGCGCCCTCGGCAGTGTGGCGAACAGTTCTGTGGTGAACGCGTCCTTGACGGGGGTGGCGAGGTCGAGCACGTGCAGTGGGGCGCCCGAGTCGATGACCTTTTTGATCGCCTCGAGGACGACGGGGTGGTTGTGCCCGAGCGCCAGGGTGCCCGCACCGGAGAGGCAGTCGAGGTACCGCCGGCCGTCGGCGCCCTCGATCGTCAGACCTCTGGCCCGCACCGGCACGATGGGCAATGAGCGCGCATAGGTGCGGGCCGCCGACTCGCGGAGTGACTGCCTGCGCAGAATCCCCTCATGGGTCGAGGTCGGCGCCACCGGTGCAGGTTCGGTCACGGCCACGGCTGTTGATCCTCCGGCTGTCACAGTTGCGTTGCACATCGGTACGGCACTCCTGCGCGGCGCACCGGCGCTGAAGGCTGTCCTTGTGTCCCCCGCACGTACCAACGACGCGGGGAGCCGGGGATCACGGCCGATCGGAAGATCCTTGCGGTGCCGGAACCGTGGACCTGCCGCACGCCGTCCCCATCGGCACCGGCATAGTGGGGGGCGCCTTCCGGCAGCGGACTCCACTGCGGCGGGCGGGAGCTTGCTCGTGCCAGAAGTTCCGTGACAATTCCGACAGTTCAGATCAGCAGCACCGAAGTCCCAGGGGGATCAAGAGATGCGACCCATTCGCCCGACGCTGGCAGTGGCCTCCATGGCCGCGGTGCTCGCGCTGGCCGCCACCGCGTGCGGCCCGACCGAGGACAACGCCGGCGACAAGCCGAGCGCGTCGGCAGAGCAGCCGACCGACGACAAGATCACTATTCCGGACGATCTCAAGGACCGCCTCAAGGAGCGCGGGATCGACCTGGACAAGTGGAAGAACGGCGAGTGGAAGAACTGGGACAAGGACAAGTGGCTGCGTGAGGCCCAGGACTTCGTCAACCCGATCATCGAGGACCTCTGGGACCCCGACCGGATGCGCGACGCCGAGCAGCCGCCCGAGAAACCGGTCGACAACGACATCTCCGGCGACGAGGGTGTCACCGACCCCACTCCCGCACCGGTCGACGCCCAGGCAGTGAAGGCCCCGTACCACGCGAGCGCCGCCGAGGCCGGCAAGGTCTTCTTCGACGGCCCGCAGGGCTCGATGGTCTGTTCCGCGACCGTGGTGAAGGACCCGGCCAACCCCGGCAAGTCCAACATGGTGTGGACCGCCGGACACTGCGTGCACGCCGGCAAGAGCGGCGGCTGGTACCGCAACATCGCCTTCGTCCCCTCGTACAACGACGGGGCGAAGGAGACCGCGGAGCTGGAGAAGGCGCCGAAGGAAGAGATCGCTCCCTACGGTGTCTGGTGGGGTGACTGGGCGCAGACCTCCGACCAGTGGATCTCCCAGGGCGCGGCGACCGGCGGCCAGGGCGCTGCGTACGACTTCGCCGTCATCCACGTGACCCCGGAGAAGGGCAGCACCGGCAAGTCCCTCGAGGAGACGGTCGGTGCGGCCCTGCCGGTCGACTTCAACGCCCCCGCGGTGCCGAAGATCGACAACATGACCGCCACCGGCTACCCGGCGGCCCCGCCCTACGACGGCCAGAAGCTCTTCCAGTGCGCCGACAAGCCCGGCCGGCTGTCGCTCAGGGCCGAGGAGCCGACGATGTACCGCATCGGCTGCACCATGACCGGCGGTTCGTCCGGCGGTGGCTGGGTCGCACAGGGACAGGACGGCAAGCCCGCTCTTGTCTCGAACACGTCGATCGGCCCGGTGACGGCCGGCTGGCTGGCCGGTCCGCGCCTCGGCAAGGAGGCCGAGGGCGTCTACAAGGCGGTCAGCAAGAAGTTCGAGGGTCAGTAGGAGGATCCGGGCGCACGCGTGCCCGGACGCAGTGACGCGGGCAGGGGTCCGGCCGTACGGCCGGGCCCTTGTTCACCTCGTGGTTCTTCATCCTCGTGGAGACTCCGTGCAGTTGGGGCTCCCGCCCGGTTGATCGGCCGCGCACCGGCCTAGAGTGGTGCCGCACCCCGAGGCGGCCCCGGAGGCCGCCTTTTTCCATGACACGCTCATGGCAACCAGCTCCGACGCCGCCGTATCGGCGTGCGTCGCGGCACCTGGTGCGAGCACTTCCCGCACATGTCGAAGATTCGAAGCATTCAGGGGGAATCGTTTCCATGCGATCCATACGTCCGTTGCTGGCCGCGGCCGGTCTTGTCTCGGCCCTCGCGCTGACGGCGACCGCCTGCGGCCCGAGCGAGGACAACTCGGCCGACAAGCCGGCCGCATCCGGCTCCGCCGCGGACAACGGCGGCGCCGCGCTCCCCGCGGACCTGGCCGACAAGCTCAAGGAGCAGGGTGTCGACCTGGACAAGTGGAAGAACGGCGAGTGGAAGAACTGGGACAAGGACAAGTGGCTGCGTGAGGCCAAGGACTTCGTCAACCCGGTGATCGATGGCCTGTGGAAGCCCGAGCGGATGACGACGGCCAAGGCGCCCGCCAAGACCATGGCGGCCGGCGACATCTCCGGCGACCAGGACGTGACCGACCCGGAGCCGCGCCCCGTACAGGCCGAGCCCGAGAAGAAGCCGTACCACAAGAACGCCGCCCCGGTCGGCAAGGTGTTCTTCGACGCCCCCGAGGGCTCGATGGTCTGTTCCGCGACCGTCGTCAAGGACCCGAAGAACCCCGGGAAGTCCAACATGGTGTGGACCGCGGGCCACTGTGTCCACGCCGGCCAGGCGGGCGGCTGGTACCGCAACATCGCCTTCGTCCCCGCGTACAACGACCAGGGCAAGTCGCCCGCCGCGCTGGAGAGCGCGCAGCCGCACGAGGTCGCGCCGTACGGCGTCTACTGGGCCGACTGGGTCGCGACCTCCGCCGGATGGATCGATGAGGGCGGCCCCACGGGCGGCACCGGCGCCCCGTACGACTACGCCGTGATGCACGTGAAGCCGGAGAAGGGCACCAAGTCCCTCGAGGAGACGGTGGGCGTCGCCCTCGACATCGACTTCGACGCCCCCGAGGCGAAGGACATCAGCGCCATGGGCGCCTGGGGCTACCCGGCCGCCCCGCCGTACGACGGGGCTCTCATGCACAAGTGCGTGGACCGCCCCGGACGGCTTTCCATCGCCCCCGGCACGCCGACGATGTGGCGGATCGGCTGCACCATGACGGGTGGTTCCTCCGGTGGCGGCTGGTTCGCGGAGCAGCCCGACGGCAAGCTCGCGCTGGTCTCCAACACCTCGATCGGTCCGGTGACTTCGGGCTGGCTGGCCGGTCCGCGACTGGACCAGGACGCACAGCAGCTCTACGCGATGATGAGCGAGAAGTTCGCCGGCCAGTAGCGCCGGCAGGACCGGTCCCCGCGCGGTCGGGGAGACGTCCGCAGCGCATGAAGGCCCGCCCCGTCGAGGGGCGGGCCTTCATGCATGTCCGGGAGCGGTCGTCCCGTATGTCAGGGCCGGATCAGTGCGCGGCGGGCAGGAACGGAGACAGGGCCGCCGCCAGCTCCTCGTGCACCAGCGCCTTCAGCAGGGTGCCTTCCGTGGTGTGTTCCTCGGAGAGCACCTCACCGTCGGCGTGCACCCGCGAGACGAGCCCGCCCTCGGTGTAGGGCACGAGCGCCTCGATCTCGATCTTCGGCCTCGGCAGTTCGTCGTCGATCAGCTGCACCAGCTCGGCCATGCCCGCGCCGGTCCGCGCCGACACCGCGATCGCGTGCCGCTCGATGCGCAGCAGCCGCTGCAGCACCAGCGGATCGGCCGCGTCCGCCTTGTTGATCACCACGATCTCGGGCACGTCGACCGCACCCACGTCACGGATGACCTCCCGCACGGCTGCCAGCTGCTCCTCCGGTGCCGGATGCGATCCGTCGACCACGTGCAGGATCAGGTCGGAGTCCCCGACCTCCTCCATCGTGGAACGGAACGCCTCGACAAGGTGGTGCGGAAGGTGCCGTACAAAGCCGACCGTGTCGGCCAGGGTGTAACCCCTGCCGCTCGGCGTCTCGGCCCGTCGGACGGTCGGGTCCAGCGTGGCGAACAGTGCGTTCTCCACCAGGACTCCGGCGCCGGTGAGACGGTTGAGCAAGGACGACTTGCCGGCGTTGGTGTAACCGGCGATGGCGACGGAAGGCACGCGGTTACGGCGGCGCTCCTGACGCTTGACGTCGCGTCCCGTCTTCATCTCCGCGATCTCACGGCGCATCTTCGCCATCTTCTCGCGGATCCGTCGCCGGTCCGTCTCGATCTTGGTCTCACCGGGACCACGCGTGGCCATGCCGCCACCGCCGCCGCCACCCATCTGCCGGGAGAGCGACTGACCCCAGCCTCGGAGCCTGGGCAGCATGTACTGCATCTGCGCCAGCGCGACCTGCGCCTTACCCTCTCGGGACTTGGCGTGCTGGGCGAAGATGTCGAGGATCAGGGCGGTCCGGTCGACCACCTTGACCTTGACGACGTCTTCGAGCTGGATCAGCTGGCCGGGGCTGAGCTCACCGTCGCAGACGACGGTGTCGGCACCGGACTCGAGGACGATGTCCCGCAGTTCCTGTGCCTTGCCCGAACCGATGTACGTGGCCGGGTCCGGCTTGTCACGGCGCTGGATGACGCCGTCGAGGACCAGCGCGCCGGCCGTCTCCGCCAGGGCCGCCAGCTCCGCGAGGGAGTTCTCGGCGTCCTGCATCGTCCCTGTGGTCCAGACACCGACCAGCACGACACGCTCGAGGCGCAGCTGTCGGTACTCGACCTCTGTGACGTCTTCGAGCTCTGTGGAAAGGCCCGCCACACGCCGCAGCGCCGCACGCTCGGAGCGGTCGAACTGGTCGCCGTCCCGCTCGGTGTCGATCTCGTAGCTCCAGGCGACGTCCTCTTCCATCAGGGCATCGGCCCGAAGGCTCTCGGTGCGCGTCTCAGCCAAGCTCTGCTGTTCCTGGGAAGTGGATGAAGAGGAGGTCATTGGATCCTTACGTCGATGTGGGAGCCCTCCCGACGGACGACCGCCGGAGTGCTCGGTTACACGTGACAACGCGTGACCGTCCCGGAAGATTCCCCGTGGGATCCCCGTCCCGGCCGCGCCGCCGACCTGCCGATGGTCGCACGGGCGCACCCGGAGCGTCACCCCGATTTCAACGGCCCGCGCACTCCCCCTGCGGTATTTGCCCGAGTGTCCTCCGCGGCCTGGCTCCGCCACTCCGGGTGCCCCGGCATCGGCGGGGTCTTCTTGCCGTACAGCCACGCCTGGAAGAACGCCGACAGGTCACGTCCCGCGACGGCCGACGCGAGCCGCGTGAAGTCCTCTGTGGTCGCCGTGGCGTCCCGGTGCTCCGTGACCCATCGCCGCTCCAGGTGCTCGAAGGCGGCCGTGCCGATCTCCTGCCGCAGCGCGTAAAGGACCAGCGCGCTGCCGTCGTACACGACGGGCCGGAAGAGACTCAGCTTCTGGCCCGGGGCGGGGGCGGCGGGCGCCGCGGGCGGCCCGCCGGCGGCGCGCCAGGTGTCGGAGCGGGCGTAGGCCTCACGCATCCGGGTCTTCAGCGGCATCTCGGCCTTCTCCTGCGCGTACAGCGCCTCGTACCAGCTGGCGTGTCCCTCGTTCAGCCACAGGTCGGACCAGGTGCGCGGCGAGACGCTGTTGCCGAACCACTGGTGGGCCAGCTCGTGGACCATGACGGAGTCGACGTACCACTCGGGGAAGGCTCCGGAGGTGAACACGGAGCGCTCGAAGAGCGACAGGGTCTGGGTCTCCAGCTCGAAGCCCGTGTCGGCGTCGGCGACCAGCACGCCGTACGTCTCGAACGGGTAGCGGCCGACCTTCTCCTCCATCCACTTCACGTGGTCCGGCGTCTTCTTCAGCCAGCGCTCCAGCTCCTCGCGGTCGGCGGCGGGCACGACGTCGCGCAGGGGAAGACCGTGCGGGCCCTGCCGCTCGACGACCGCCGAGCGGCCGAGGGAGACCTGGGCCAGCTCGGTGGCCATGGGGTGACCGGTGCGGTAGACCCATGAGGTCTGCTTGTCGGTCGATGCCCTGGCGACGCGGCGCCCGTTGGCCACCACGGTGATGTCCCGCGGCGCGGTGACCCGGAAGGTGAAGTACGCCTTGTCGGAGGGATGGTCGTTGGAGGGGAAGACCCGGTGCGCGGCGTCCGCCTGGTTGGCCATCGCCAGGCCGTCGCCGGTACGCACCCAGCCGCCGGCGTTCTTGGGACCGCGCGGATCACTCGTGTGGGTCACCGTGATCTGCATCCGCGACCCCTCGGGGACGGTCGCGGGCGGGTCGATGACGAGGTCCTCGCCGGCGCCCGCGAAGTCGGCCGGGGTGTCGTTCA
This sequence comes from Streptomyces kurssanovii, assembly GCF_040677245.1. Classification (NCBI taxonomy): domain Bacteria; kingdom Bacillati; phylum Actinomycetota; class Actinomycetes; order Kitasatosporales; family Streptomycetaceae; genus Streptomyces; species Streptomyces kurssanovii. The sequence goes on along the minus strand of NZ_JBFAQK010000005.1, from coordinate 49,491 downwards.
CCATGACCGAGCGGACCTCACCGTGGGTGAAGTCGAGATTGACGCGGTCGAGCCTGCGGGTCGTCCAGGCGTCGATCTTCGTGACGGCGTCGAGGGGCTTGTCGTTGCGGCCCTCGTAGGTGAGGGAGATGTCGTACTCGAGTACGTCGTAGCCGGGATTGCCCAGTTCGGGGAAGAGCCGGTCCCCGATACCGAGCGGTTCCGGCGACGGCAGGGTGGCGGCGACGAGGGTGACCGAGGCGGCGGCCAGCAGGGCGGCACGCAGACGGCGCCGGGAGGTGTGCAGCATGCCCTACCGCTACCAGCGCCCTCCGCACGGGCCGTGGCGGCACGCGACACCCAGTGACGTGCCCACCCGAACGGGGTCAGGCCGTGGCGGCCGGATGCTGGGTCCGGCTGACGTCGTACACGCCCGGCACGTCCCGCATCGCCCGCATGAGGGCCGGAAGTCCGGCGGCGTCGGGAAGTTGCAGTGTGTACGTGTGCCGTACCCGCTGCTGCGTCGGCGGCTCCACCGTCGCCGAGACGATCGCGGCCCCCTCCCCCGCGATGACTTCCGTGAGATCCGCCAGGAGGCGGGGACGGCCGAACGACTCGGCGACAAGGGTGACCCGGCACTCGGCCGCGTCACCCCAGCGCACCGGCACCGGCTCGCGCCCCACATCGGTCATCCGCGCCACGGCGGGGCACTCCAGCCGGTGGACGGTCACGGCTCCACCGCGGACGGGGAAGCCGGTGACCGCGTCCGGCGGCACCGGTGTGCAGCAGCCGGCCAGCCGGACCGTGGCCTCGGGAAGGTCCACGACGGCGTTCGCGGAGGCCGGCCGGCCGGCGGGCAGCGGGGCGGGCCGGCGGGGAGCGGTGGAGGGCGCCGCGGCCCGCTGCGGGTGCGCGTCGAGCCAGCTGGTGATGGCGATGCGGGCGGCAGGGGTGCGGGCGTGGTCGAGCCACTGGGGCGAGGGGCCGGAGGCGCTGTCCTGCGCCAGCAGGACGTGCACGGTGTCACCGTCCCCGAGGACCGTGCTGAGCGTCGCCAGCCGGCCGTTGACGCGCGCCCCGATACAGGTGTGCGCCTTCTCGCCGTACTGGGCGTAGGCGGCGTCCACACAGCTCGCGCCCGCCGGCAGTCCGAGGGCCCGGCCGTCGGCGCCGAAGACGGTGATCTCCCCGTCCTGCGCCAGGTCCGCGCGCAGGGAGGTCCAGAAGGTGTCCGGGTCCGGGGTGGACTCCTGCCACTCCAGCAGCCGGGAGAGCCAGCCCGGCCTGGTCGGGTCGGCCCGCTCACCGTCCGCCGGCTCGGCCCCCTCCACGGGTACGTACGGGTTGCCCAGGGCGACCACACCCGCCTCCGCGACCTTGTGCATCTGGTGCGTGCGGATGAGGACTTCGGCGACCGCCCCGTCGGGACCCGCGACGGCGGTGTGCAGCGACTGGTACAGGTTGAACTTGGGGGCCGCGATGAAGTCCTTGAACTCGGAGATCACCGGTGTGAAGCAGGTGTGCAGTTCACCGAGGACGGCGTAGCAGTCGGCGTCCTCCCCGACGAGGATCAGCAGTCGGCCGAAGTCCGTGCTGCGCAGCTGCGACCGCTTCAGGCAGACCCGGTGGACCGACACGAAGTGCCGCGGCCTGATGAGCACTTCGGCGCTGATGCCGGCCTCACGCAGCGCGGCACGGAAGTCGTCCGCGATGGCGGCGAGCGCGGTGCACGCGGTGGAGTTCTCGGCGATGAGCGCCCGGGTCCGCTCGTACTCCTCGGGGTGCAGGATCGCGAAGACCAGGTCTTCCAGTTCTGTCTTGAGGGCCTGCACACCGAGCCGTTCGGCGAGCGGGATCAGCACGTCGCGCGTGACCTTGGCGATGCGTGCCTGTTTCTCCGGCCGCATCACCCCGAGGGTGCGCATGTTGTGCAGCCGGTCGGCGAGTTTGATCGACATCACCCGGACGTCGTTGCCCGTCGCGACGAGCATCTTGCGGAAGGTCTCCGGCTCGGCCGCGGCGCCGTAGTCGACCTTCTCCAGTTTGGTGACGCCGTCGACGAGATAGCCGACCTCGGCGCCGAACTCGGATCTCACCTGATCGAGTGTCACCTCGGTGTCCTCGACGGTGTCGTGGAGCAGAGAGGCCGTCAGCGTCGTTGTCTCCGCGCCCAGTTCGGCAAGGATCAACGTCACGGCGAGCGGGTGGGTGATGTAGGGCTCGCCGCTCTTGCGGAACTGCCCGCGGTGCGAGGACTCCGCCAGTACGTACGCCTTGTGCAGTGTGGCGAGGTCGGCGTCGGGGTAGTGGGCCCGGTGCGCGTCCACGACATGGCCGATCGCGTCGGGGAGCCGGTCGCGGCCCGTGGGGCCCAGCAGAGCGGCGCGGCCCAGCCTGCGCAGGTCGATCCTGGGACGGCCGCGCCTGCGGCTGTGGGCACCTGGGTTGGTGGCCTCTGCGCTCATGGGCACCTCCGGCAGCTTCGACCGGCGGTACGGAGAACTGGCATGCCTCCGGGCCGGTGCTTGATGCTACCGAGCCCACCACGTGGCGCAGTCCAGCTCTCGCCCAGCGTGAAACGGATCACCCATTCGAGCGAAGCCCTAGGTGGTCACGGTTTCGAGGAGAGCGGGGTCGATCACACCCTCGGCGACGATCACGGCGGCGCCGGTCATCTCGATCTCCCCGTCGGGCCGCTCGGTGATACGGAGCCGGCCACCGGGCAGATCCACCGTGTACGTCACCGGGGCGCCGGTCGCTGCCGGATCCAGACCGTCGCGGCGCGCGGCGGCCACGGCGACGGCGCAGGCGCCGGTGCCGCACGAGCGGGTCTCGCCGGAGCCGCGCTCGTGGACCCGCATCGCCACATGGCGCTCACCGCGGTCGACGACGAACTCCACGTTGACCCCGTCGGGGTAGACCGACGCGGGGGTGAACGGAGGCACTGTCAGCAGGTCGCCCGCGTGGTCCAGCTCCTCGACGAAGGCGACCGCGTGCGGGTTGCCCATGTTCACGTTCCTCGCCGGCCAGCTGCGGCCGCCGACGGACACGGTGACGCCGTCCTCGGGCAGCACGGCCCGGCCCATGGAGACCGTGATGTCGGCGCCGGCGCCGCCGCTCCCGGGAGCGGCCTTGGCGATGTGGACCTTCTTGATCCCGCCGCGGGTCGCGACGGAGACGTCGCCGGCGTCGATGTGGCCCGCGTACTGGAGGTACCGGGCGAAGACCCGTACGCCGTTGCCGCACATCTCGGCGATCGAACCGTCCGCGTTGCGGTAGTCCATGAACCACTCCGCCTCGTCGGCCATGTGCCCGGCCTCCGGGTGGGCGGCCGCGCGCACCACGCGCAGCAGCCCGTCACCGCCGATACCGGCCCGGCGGTCGCACAGCCGGGCGACGGCGGACGCGGACAGGTCCACGGCGTTGTCGGGGTCGGGGACGATCACGAAGTCGTTCTCGGTCCCGTGGCCCTTGAGGAAGGGGAGGGGCGACGTCTGCGAGGTGCTCACGTGCTCCATCGTACGAGGGCGGTCCGACAGCGGCCGGAGCCGGTCACCTCAGCCGTGCCACACGCCACACGGCGAGTGCGACGAGCACCGCGGCGACGCCTACGTACAGGGCGATCACACGCCAGTCGGGGCGTTCGCCCGAACCGCGCGACGGCAGGCCCGGCCAGGTGTGGCCGACACGGCGCGCCGCCATCACACCCCAGCCGGCGGCGCAGCAGCTGAGCAGCAGCCCGAGCATGGCCACGACCGCGCCCCCGTCGCCCGTACCGAAGGCGAGCGGGAAGGCGAACATCAGCGAGCCGAGGGCGGCGAGGACGACGATGGGGGCGAGCTGCCAGATCCTGAGCCGCCGCTGTGGACGCAGCTCGACCTCTACCTCGTCGGCGAGCACATCCTGCTCGTCGGGCCCGTCCGGGCTGAGACCGGACGCGCCGTCCGCCGCATCCCGTCGTTGCTGTTCCGTGTCGCGAGGGCCGGCCTCCATCGCCACGCGCCCTCCCAACTCGGACTCAACTGTCGATCGATGCTCGATGATGGCACGCTCCCAGGGGCCGCAATGGCGGCCGGAGCGTCCCGATGCCATCACGTGATCAGGCTGTGACCGCTCGTTCGATCAACGCCAGCGCGCGGTGCGGAAGTTCCGTCCTGTCGGCGGCGGCGCCGCTCAGCCAGTGCACCCGCGGGTCGCGACGGAACCACGAGTCCTGGCGGCGCGCGAAGCGCTTGGTGGCGCGTACGGTCTCGTCGCGCGCCTCCTGTTCGCCGCACTCTCCGGCGAGAGCGGCCAGCACCTGCTGGTAGCCGAGCGCCCGCGAGGCCGTGCGTCCTTCCCTGAGCCCCTGCGCCTCGAGTGCGCGCACCTCGTCGACGAGGCCCGCCTCCCACATCCGGTCCACACGTACGGCGATGCGTTCGTCGAGCTCGGGCCGTGCCACGTCGACGCCGATCTGGACGGTGTCGTAGACGGCGTCGTGGCCGGGCAGGTTGGCCGTGAAGGGCTTGCCGGTGATCTCGATGACCTCGAGGGCCCTGACGATCCGGCGGCCGTTGCTCGGGAGGATCGCCCGGCCGGCCTCCGGGTCGGCTGCGGCCAGCCTGGCGTGCAGGGCGCCGGGGCCGCGCACCGTCAGCTCCTCCTCCAGGCGCGCCCGCACCTTCGGGTCGGTGCCGGGGAACTCGAGGGCGTCGATCGCGCCGCGCACATAGAGCCCGGAGCCTCCGACGAGCACCGGGGTGCGGCCCTCGGCGAGCAGTCGGTCGATCTCCGCCCTCGCCAGCCTCTGGTACTCGGCGACGCTCGCGGCCTGGGTGACGTCCCAGATGTCGAGGAGCCGGTGCGGCACTCCGCCGCGTTCTTCGGTCGTCAGCTTGGCGGTGCCGATGTCCATCCCCCGATAGAGCTGCATGGAGTCCGCGTTGACGACCTCGCCGTTGAGTTGCCGGGCGAGGAACACCCCCAGATCGGACTTTCCGGCTGCGGTGGGACCGACGACGGCGATGACCCGCGAGGCGGGAGCTGCACTTCTCACCGCCCCAGTCTCGCAAACCCTGGCGCGTGTCCCCGAACGAGCGAGGTGACGGCGGCGACTCGGGGTCGTTGCCTGTTGCGAGGTTCCGAACGCCGGTTTCCGGACCGGCCCCCGCGCGTGACGCAAGACGGCGCTCCGGGCGGCGCAGAACTTCGCCCGCACGAGTAGGGTATGGAGTAGATATGGGTGTTTTCTCATGGTTTCGCGGTAAGCCCGCAGCAGCCGTGGAGGCGTCGGCACCGGAGGCAGCTGTCGGAGTTCCCGCCGAGGAGTCCGAGGAGTCGGGGCGGTCCGAGGTGAGCGACGGCACGGCCGAGGCCCCGGCTGTGGTGGTGGAGCCGGCGGAAGAGGTGGCAACTGCCACCGGAGCCGTCGAGGCCACCGGATCCACCGATGCCGCCGCAGAGGCCGCGGTACCTCCCCTCGACGGAGGTACCGCGGCCGAGGCGGTGGAGATCCCGAGGCAGCAATCGGCCGGGGAGGCGGCGGACAGCGAGGCCGGCGAAGGCGCCCGCACGTAGCAGCCGCGACGAGGGAAGGTGCCCCATGGGCTTCCTGGACAACCTGAAGACCAAGCTCGGCCCCGCGAAGGACAAGGTCTCCGGCCTTGCCCAGCAGCACGAGGGCAGGATCGGGCAGACGCTGGAGAAAGCTGCCAAGAAGGTCGACGACAAGACCAAGGGCAAGTACAGCAACAAGATCGAGACGGGTACCGGGAAGGCGAAGCAGGCCCTCGGCCGCATCGCGCACAAGGACGACGGCGGGACGACACCGCCGGCCGCCTGAAGGGCACCGGACCGGTTCGGCGGAGGGCGGTGGTGGAGCACAGGCTCCACCACCGCCCTCCGCGCGCGTCCCGGAGGTTTTCCCGGCGAGCGGACGTGCCAGGGCCCGCGAGCCCGGCATGGTCCGAACGAGAGGCCCTAGGACCGGGACCAGGCCGCGACGAAGTAGCCGACACCGTACGGGTCACTCTCGTGGAGCAGCCGGCCCGTGAGCCCCGCGCCTTGTGCGGCTCCGGCGAGGACCTGCCACGGCGCGCGGCCCGACACCTTGAGCTCGCGGGCCAGCGACTCGTCGAGCTCCCTGAGCCCTTCGATGTCGGCCGCGCCGAGCGCGTCGGCGGCCCGCCGGTCGAAGTCCCCGGCCCGCTCGTCGAGGTAGCCGGGCGCCTTGAGCGTGCGGCAGGCGCTGCCGTCGCCCATCACCAGAAGCGCGACCCGTCCGGCGCGCGCGGCGAGTTCCTTCCCGGCCGTCATGCACCGGTGTCCGTCCAGGGGTTCGCCGACCCCGAGGCCTTCGACCGGAGCGGCCGCCCAGTCGCCGCGGGCGAGAAGCCAGGCGCCGACGGCCAGTGAAGGCGGCAGTGTCCGTTCCTGCCGGGGGCCGTCGCCGAGCCGGACGTCGAGTTCCACGCCGAACTCCCGGAAGGAGCCGGTGGTGCCCGCGGAGTGCGGTCCGCGCCGATCGTGTTCCGCGGGTCCGACCACGATCAGCAGGTCCGGCTCCGCGGCGGCGAGGACGGCCACGGCGTCGGCGCACGCCGCGCGTGTCGCGTCCAGTTCGGGCGCGGCACCGGAGGCGACCTCGGGGACGAGGAGCGGCGGGCACGGACACACGGCGGCGGCTACGAGCATGATCCGCAGCCTAGTCGGCGTGGTGCGCGAGGCGGGCACCTGCCGGGCCCGGGCGGTCGGACCCGTCGCCTGCCGTCGCCCAGCAGGTCGTCGTCAGCCCGCCGCGCAACCGCCCGTCGCCGGCGGCAGCGGCGCGGGGACGCCCAGCGAGGGCAGGCCAAGCATCACACCGGCCGGCTTCGCGGCCTCCGCCCCGTTGCGCTTCTCCCACGCGTCTCCCGAGCGGGTGCGGCGCACGGATGTCACCGCGCCCTCCGCCAGGAGGTGGTGCGGGGCGGCGTAGGTGATCTCGACGGTGACCACGTCGCCGGGGCGCACTTCGGCGTCCGGCTTGGTGAAGTGGACGAGGCGGTTGTCTGGGGCCCGGCCGGAGAGCCGGTGGGTCGCCCCGTCCTTGCGGCCCTCGCCTTCCGCGACCATCACCTCGAGCGTGCGGCCGACCTGCTTCTTGTTCTCCTCCCAGGAGATCTCCTCCTGGAGGGCGACCAGACGCATGTACCGCTCCTGGACGACCTCCTTGGGGATCTGCCCGTCCATGGTCGCCGCCGGGGTCCCGGGGCGCTTGGAGTACTGGAAGGTGAAGGCGTTCGCGAAGCGGGCCTCACGCACGGTGTGCATGGTCTGCTCGAAGTCCTCCTCGGTCTCGCCGGGGAAGCCCACGATGATGTCGGTGGAGATGGCGGCGTGCGGAATGGCCGCGCGCACCTTCTCGATGATGCCGAGGAAGCGCTCCTGCCGGTACGAGCGGCGCATCGCCTTGAGGACCGTGTCCGAACCCGACTGCAGCGGCATGTGCAGCTGCGGCATCACGTTCGGCGTCTCGGCCATGGCGGCGATCACGTCGTCCGTGAAGTCGCGCGGGTGGGGCGAGGTGAACCGGACCCGCTCGAGGCCTTCGATGTTGCCGCACGCGCGCAGCAGCTTGCTGAAGGCCTCACGGTCGCCGATGTCGGACCCGTAGGCGTTGACGTTCTGGCCGAGCAGGGTGATCTCGCTGACGCCCTCCGCGACGAGTGCCTCGATCTCGGCGAGGATGTCGCCGGGCCGCCGGTCCTTCTCCTTGCCGCGCAGCGCGGGCACGATGCAGAAGGTGCAGGTGTTGTTGCAGCCGACGGAGATCGAGACCCAGGCCGCGTACGCCGACTCGCGGCGCGTCGGCAGCGTGGAGGGGAACGCCTCGAGCGATTCCGCGATCTCGACCTGTGCCTCTTCCTGGACACGGGCGCGCTCGAGGAGCACCGGAAGCTTTCCGATGTTGTGCGTACCGAAGACGACGTCCACCCACGGCGCCTTGGTGACGATGGTGTCGCGGTCCTTCTGCGCCAGGCAGCCGCCCACGGCGATCTGCATCCCGGGCCGCCGCGACTTCATCGGGGCGAGCCGGCCGAGATTGCCGTAGAGCTTGTTGTCCGCGTTCTCCCGCACCGCGCAGGTGTTGAAGACGACGACATCGGCGTCCCCGTCGGCGCCTTCGGGCGCGCGTACGTATCCCGCGTCCTCCAGCAGGCCCGACAGCCGCTCGGAGTCGTGGACGTTCATCTGGCACCCGTAGGTGCGCACCTCGTAAGTTTTCGCACTCATCGCGCCCACCAGGGTACGGGGTCGTACCGACAGTGCGACCCCTCCTCCGGCAAGGCCGGGCCTGGCCATCACAAGGAGTGAGCTGGCAGGATCGCGCCATGCTCCCGGCACTTCCCGTCCTCTCCCGCCTCGGCCGCCGCCGCGCCCTTCAGGGCGCCGCCGCTGCCCTGGTGGTCCTCGGGCTGCTGCTGTGGTGGCTGCTGCCGTTCGGCCAGTCGTCGCCGAGCGGGAAGCTGACGCTGAGCACGGGGTCGCACAGCGGTGTCTACCAGCGCTACGGCGTGCTTCTGAAGGACGCGCTGGCCCGTGACATGCCGGACGTGGCGATAGACCTGCGCACCAGCGAAGGGTCCCAGCAGAACCTCGAGCGGGTGGCGTCCGGGGAGGCCGACTTCACCATCGCCACCGCCGACGCCGTCGCGAAGTACAAGCGGGAAGGGCTGGCGGGCGCCGCCCGCCTCCGGGGCTGCGCCCGGCTGTACGACGACTACGTCCAGCTCGTGGTGCCCCGGGACTCGCCGGTCAGGTCGGTGGCCGACCTGCGCGGCAAGGTGGTCGGCGTGGGTCAGGACGGCTCGGGCATCCGGCTGGTAGCCGACCGGCTGATGAAGGCCGCCGGGATCGATCCCGCACAGGACATCACCGCGCTCCCGTCGGGCATCAACGTGGCTCCTGGCCAGTTGGAGAAGGGCCGCATCGACGCGTTCTTCTGGTCCGGCGGGCTGCCCACCAACACGGTGCAGAAGCTGTCGGAGCGCTTCCCGGTCCGGCTGGTCGCACTGGAGCCGGAACTGGTGTCGAAGCTCCATGCGTCGGGCGACCCGACCAGCTACTACCGCTCCGCCGTGATGCCGCCCGACGCCTACCCGCAGGCCCAGGGCGGACTGCCCGTCGAAACCATCGCGGTGGCCAATCTGCTGGTGACCACCGACCGGATGAGCGCGGCGCAGACGGAAGGCTTCACCCGCACGGTGATCAGGAGCCGGGACCGCATCGGCAACACCGTGCACCCCGCCCAGCTGGTCGACCTGCGGACCGCCGTCTACACGGACCCGCTGCCGCTGCACGAAGGCGCGCGGCGCTACTACCGCTCGGTCAAGCCGTAGCGGCGGCTCCAGGGACCTGTCCGCTGCCGCCGGTCGACCGGTGGTCTCAGGCGTCCTGCGCGTGGGTCCGCGGCAGCGTGAGCGTCACCTTCAGGCCGTGCGGCTCGTGGTGCGCGTACGCGATGGACCCCCCGCCGGCCGCCAGCAGCGCCCTCGAGATGGACAGGCCGAGGCCGGAGCCCTTCACGTTCTGATGTCGGCCGCTGCGCCAGAAGCGGTCGCCGATCCGGGAGAGCTCCTCGTCGGTCAGGCCCGGGCCGCGGTCGGTGATCACGATGGTCGACGTGTTGCCCTGCGCCGCGACCTCGACGGTGACCTCCTCACCCTGCGGGGTGAACTTCAGGGCGTTGTCGATCACCGCGTCGAGCGCGCTGGAGAGCGCCACCGGATCCGCCCAGGCGGTGACAGCGGCCGTCTCGTAGGACAGCACCACCCGCTTCTCGTCGGCGAGCGGCCGCCAGGCGGCCACCCGCTCGGCGGTCAGCTCACCGATGTCGGTGAGCTGGAGCTCCGCGGAGGCGTGCTCGGCGAGCGCCAGGTCCAGCAGGTCGTCGAGGACCTGGGCGAGGCGTTTGCCCTCGGTGCGGACGGAGGCGATCTCGGGGTTCCCCTCGGGAAGTTCGAGGGCGAGCAGTTCGATACGCAGCAGGAGGGCGGCGAGCGGGTTGCGTAGCTGGTGGGAGGCGTCCGCGACGAAGGCCCGCTGCTGTTCGAGGACTTCCTCGACGTTGTCGGCCATCTCGTTGAACGAGCGCGCCAGCCGTCTGAGTTCCGGCGGCCCCCCGGCGGCCGCGACCCGCGAGTTCATCCGGCCGGTCGCGATGTCGTGGGTGGCGGCGTCCAGGATCCGTACGGGCCGCAGCACCCATCCGGTCAGCCGGAAGGCCGCGCCGACGGCCACGAGCATCGCGGCGGACTCACCGGCGACGATCAGCAGCCAGCCGCGCAGGACCCGCGAGCGCAGTTGGTCGGTGGGCGAGTCGGTGAACACGACGGCGACGACGTCCCCGTCCCGTACGACGGGCGAGGCGACGACGAGCCGTTCGCCGCGCTGCCAGGGCCACACCTGCGGCGGGTCGTCGCTGCGCCGGCCGGTGAGCGCCTCCTGGAACGCCTCGCGGCCCTCACCCTCGCCCGGCACGTACCAGTCGTGCGGGGCGCGGGCCATGGAGGCGCCGCTGCGGTAGAAGACGCCTGCCTTGATCCCGTACGTGTCGTGGTACCGGTCGAGCTGCTCCTGCAGCGTGGACCGCCGCTCGTCCGGGGCGGATCCCTGGTCGGTGACGAACTGGGCCAGCGCCGCGAAACGCACGGTGTCGTCGATCCGGTCGACGACCACGCCCTGTTGCTGCGCCGCTGCGACGCTCACCGCCAGCGGAAAGCCGAGCGCCAGCAGCACACCGGCCATGAGCACGATGAGGAGCGGAAGAAGTCGGGTACGCACCGGCGCGAGGGGCCTTACGCCCCGGCGGGCGCGACGAGCCGGTAGCCGACGCCCCGCACCGTCTCGATCAGGGCCGGCATCCGGAGTTTCGAGCGCAGCGACGCGACGTGCACCTCGAGCGTGCGGCCGGTGCCCTCCCAGCTGGTCCGCCAGACCTCGCTGATGATCTGCTCACGCCGGAAGACCACTCCCGGGCGCTGGGCGAGCAGCGCCAGCAGGTCGAACTCCTTGCGGGTGAGCTGCACGTCCGCCCCGTCGACGCTGACCCTGCGGGTGGGCAGCTCGATGGTGACCGGCCCGAGCCGCAGCGCCTCGTCGGAGGCGGACGCACCGGCGTCGTCACCGGCGGTGGTGCGCCGGCTGACCGCGTGGATCCGGGCGAGGAGCTCCCCCGTGTCGTACGGCTTGACCACGTAGTCGTCGGCGCCGAGGTTGAGTCCGTGGATCCGCGAGCGGACGTCCGAGCGCGCGGTCACCATGATCACGGGCGTGGACGTGAGCTTCCTGAGCTTGCCGCACACCTGGTAGCCGTCCTGATCGGGGAGGCCGAGGTCCAGCAGGACGACCCCGAAGGGCGGCTTGGCCGGGTCGGTGGCGGGCAGGACGGCGCGGAGGGCCTCCTCGCCGTTGCGGGCGTGGACCACCTCGAAGCCGTGCCTGGCGAGCACCGCAGACAGGGCGGCGGCGACATGGTCGTCGTCCTCGACGAGCAGCAGTCTCATGGCCCCCCTCCGGTCGTGTGGTGTTCGTGGCGCGGTCGTGTGCTGTTGATCGTGCGGTGTTGTACGAATGGTTCGCGACACACCACAGGGCATCAACGCGGATGTCACGGCGCACAGTCAAGAGGCTTCCGGGTACCTGACGGTTCCGTTATCCACCCGGTATCGCAGTGGACCACCCTGTTCACGCATAGTGTCCGGATGAGGCCGGATCGTTATGCTCAATTTCCCCTCAGATGTAATGACGCTGGTCGCAGTGGGTGACTAGGGTCCTCCCAACCGAGGAGGACGGAGCAAGAAGCCGATGAGCGGAGTGTCAGTGACCAAGGACGCCGAGGACGCGGTGCCCACGGCCGATCTGGTCGTGCTGAGCAACGTGAACAAGCACTTCGGCGCGCTGCATGTGCTCCAGGACATCGACCTGACCATCGCCAGGGGCGAGGTCGTGGTCGTCATCGGACCCTCCGGGTCCGGAAAGTCCACGCTGTGCCGCACCATCAACCGCCTGGAGACGATCGACTCCGGCGCGATCTCGATCGACGGCAAGCCGCTGCCGCACGAGGGCAAGGAGCTCGCCCGGCTGCGCGCCGACGTGGGCATGGTCTTCCAGTCGTTCAACCTCTTCGCGCACAAGACCGTGCTGGAGAACGTGACGCTGGGCCAGATCAAGGTACGCAAGGCCGACAAGAAGGCGGCGGAGACCAAGGCGCGGGCCCTGCTGGACCGAGTGGGCGTCGGTGCGCAGGCCGACAAGTACCCGGCGCAGCTCTCCGGTGGCCAGCAGCAGCGTGTGGCGATCGCGCGTGCGCTGGCGATGGACCCGAAGGTGATGCTCTTCGACGAGCCGACGTCGGCGCTCGACCCCGAGATGATCAACGAGGTTCTCGAGGTCATGCAGCAGCTGGCACGTGACGGGATGACAATGGTGGTCGTCACACATGAGATGGGCTTCGCCCGCTCGGCCGCGAACCGGGTCGTGTTCATGGCCGACGGCAAGATCGTGGAAGAGGCATCGCCCGAGGAATTCTTCAGCAACCCGCGCAGCGACCGGGCCAAGGACTTCCTGTCGAAGATCCTTCACCACTGAGTCCTGGATCGGCTGATCCAGCACATCGCGTCTGTTTCCAATACCTCGCGTCAACTCTAGGGAAGTCACCATCATGAAGCTTCGTAAGGTCACCGCCGCTTCGGCCACCGTTCTCGCGCTCGCCCTGTCCGCCACGGCCTGCGGCTCCGACAGCAAGGAGAGCGGCAGCGGCTCCGGCGAGGGCGGCGGCAAGAAGATCACGGTCGGCATCAAGTACGACCAGCCGGGCCTCGGCCTGAAGACCCCTGACGGCAAGTTCACCGGCTTCGACGTCGACGTCGCCACGTATGTCGCCAAGGAGCTCGGTTACGACGAGGGTGACATCGAGTTCAAGGAGACGAAGAGCGCCGACCGCGAGACCGCGCTCGCCCGCGGCGACGTCGACTTCATCGCCGCCACGTACTCGATCACCGACGAGCGCAAGCAGAAGGTCGACTTCGCCGGCCCGTACCTGCTTGCGCACCAGGACCTGCTGCTTCGCGCCGACGACAACATCGCCAAGGGCGACGACCTCAACGGCAAGAAGCTCTGCTCGGTCACCGGTTCCACGTCCGCGCAGAACGTGAAGAAGGACTTCGCGCCGAAGGCCCAGCTGAAGCAGTACGGCACGTACTCCCAGTGCCTCAGCGCCCTCCAGAGCGGCCAGGTCGACGCGCTGACCACGGACGACTCGATCCTCGCGGGCTACGCCTCGCAGGAGCAGTACAAGGGCAAGTTCAAGCTCGCCGGCCTCAAGCTGAGCAACGAGAACTACGGCATCGGCGTCAAGAAGGGCGACAAGGAGATGGTCGACAAGATCAACGCCGCCCTCAAGAAGATGGTGCAGGACAAGGCCTGGGACGAGGCTGTGAAGGCCAACTTCGGCCCGGCCAACTACAAGAACGAGCCCGCCCCGGAGATCGGCAACATCGTCAAGTGAAGCAGGGCTGACGAGGCGCGCCGCCGCCGACGGCGGCGCGCCGGGCCCTCCCACACGCGGAAGCGCGGGAGATCGTGTTCGACTTTCTTGAAGGTTACGACTTGCTCGGGGCGTTCTGGATGACGGTGAAGCTCACCGTCCTCTCCGGAATCGGCTCCTTGGTGCTCGGCACCGTCCTCGCAGGGATGCGAGTGAGCCCGGTGCCCTTGATGCGCGGATTCGGCACGGTCTACGTGAACGTGGTCCGGAACATCCCTCTGACCGTGATCATCGTCTTCTCCTCGGTCGGTCTCGCCGATGTCTTCGGCATGACCCTGGGCGCGGCCGACGACTTCGACGCACTGGCGTTCCGGCTGGCGATCCTCGGGCTCTCCGCCTACACCGCGGCCTTCGTCTGCGAAGCAGTACGCTCCGGCATCAACACAGTGCCGGTCGGGCAGGCGGAGGCGGCACGCGCCATCGGGCTGAGCTTCACCCAGGTCCTGATGACCATCGTGCTTCCGCAGGCCTTCCGCTCGGTCATCGCGCCGCTGACCAATGTGCTGATCGCCCTCACCAAGAACACCACGGTCGCGGCGGCCATCGGTGTCGCCGAAGCGGCTCTGCTGATGAAGGAGATGATCGAGAACGAGGCACAGCTGTTCCTCATCACGGCAGTCTTCGCCTTCGGCTTCGTGGTTCTGACCCTTCCCACCGGCCTCATCCTCGGCTGGGTCGGCAAGCGCATGGCGGTGAAGCGATGACGTCCGTCCTCTACGACGCCCCCGGCCCCCGCGCCAAGCGTCGCAACATCATCTACACGGTCGCCTTCCTCGTCCTGCTGGTGCTGGGCATCTGGTGGGCCATGGGCGAGATGTCCGACAAGGGACAGCTCGAATGGTCGCTGTGGAAGCCGTTCACCGAGTCCGAGGCCTGGACGACCTATCTGCTGCCCGGACTCGGCAACACGATGAAGGCGGCGGCGCTCGCGATGATCATCGCCCTGCCGCTGGGCGCGATCTTCGGCATCGCCCGCCTCTCCGATCACCGCTGGATCAGGGTTCCGGCCGGCGTGGTCGTGGAGTTCTTCCGCGCCATCCCGGTCCTGATCCTGATGTTCTTCGCGAACGAGCTCTACGCGGGCTTCGACGGCATCAGCAGTGAAGTCCGCCCGCTGTACGCCGTGGTCACCGGTCTCGTGCTCTACAACGCGTCGGTCCTCGCGGAGGTCGTGCGCGCAGGCATCCTGTCGCTGCCCAAGGGACAGTCGGAGGCCGCGAAGGCGATCGGCCTGCGCAAGGGCCAGACGATGACGAGCGTTCTGCTGCCGCAGTCCGTCACCGCGATGCTGCCCGCGCTGGTCAGCCAACTCGTCGTCATCGTCAAGGACACCGCGCTCGGCGGCGCTCTGCTCGCCTACACCGAGCTGCTCAGCGCGCAGGGAACGCTGGCCGCGAACTACGCGAACACCATCCCGAGCTTCATCGTCGTCGCGTTGATCTTCATCATCGTCAACCTGATCCTCACCACGTTCGCCTCGTGGCTGGAGGGCAGGCTGCGCCGGGCCAAGAGGGGCACGGGCGCGGTGCTGGCCGCACCCGGCGGCGCCGAGGAGCCCGTCGCCGAGCCCGGCCTGGGTAAGACCGATGACGGACGCGGCGCCTGACGGTTCATCGGATGTTCGACCGCTGAGGGGCGGTGGCCTGCGGGCCACCGCCCCTCGCCGCGTCCCGGTGGCGCTTGACGCAGGCACCGGCAGTGGGTTGCATACGTTCTGTGATCGCGCACCGGGCTCCAACCGCACGTCCCCTCACGACCCTACGGGCCCGGGGAGTCACGCCGTGGACCCGGTGATCGTGGTCGGCGCGGGTCCGGTCGGACTGGCGCTGTCACTCGCCCTCGCGGCACAGGGCGTTCCCTCGGTCGTGCTTGACGAGGGGAACGGGAAGGACGAGCCGCGCCCGGCCCGCACGGTCGTACTCCGCCCCGACACGGCCGACCTCATGTCGCGGCTCGGCTGTGGAACCGTGCGTCACGAAGGCACCCGGTGGAGCGGCTGGCGCTCGATGCTGCGCAAGCAGGAACTGCGACAACTGCCCCTCGACGACGGCGGCGAGGACCTGCGCCGGGGCGACGACCGACACCACTGGGACAGGGACGACGCCTACCCCGGGGACGGACGCGACCGAGGCGACGGCGCATACCAGCGGGGCGACAGGGGCGCCGGAGCCGACGGGGGCCCCGCCGCCCCCCTCCACATCCCGCAGCACAGCCTCTCTCGCGGACTGCGCGAAGCCGCTGCGGAGCACCGGCTCGTACGGCTCGTGACCGACAGCCGCCTCGACTCGCTGGAACAGGACGCCGGCGGCGTCGGCGTGCACACCAGGGGGCCTGCCGCGACCTGGTGGCGGGGCAGTTATCTGGTGGGCTGCGACGGCGCGAGGTCCACGGTCCGCAAACTCCTCGGCATCCGTTTCCCCGGCCGCACGGCGGTGGAACGTCACGCCGTGGCGGCGTTGCGCACCGAACTGCCCTGGCCGGGCGAGGCGGTGCTGCACCGCCAGCCACCGTGGAGCTCGGGCGGCGACGAGATCACCGCACGCCCGCTGCCGGACGGCATGTGGCGACTGGACTGGCTGCTTCCGCCCCGCGGCGAGCTGGTGACGCCGGAGGCCCTCGTGGCCCGGGTCCGTGACACTCTGGCCGGCTGGTGCGGCGGCACGCCGCCGTACGAACTGCTCGACACCGGCGTCTACACCCTGCATCACCGCCTCGCCCGGCGCTGGCGCGTGGACCGGGCCTTCCTCGCGGGCGACGCGGCGCACCTGCTGGGAGCGATCGGCGCCCAGGGGCTCGACGAGGGTCTGCGTGACGTGGACAACCTCGCCTGGAAGCTGGCGCAGGCCTGGCATCACGGTGCGTCACAAACTCTGCTGGACAGTTATCAGGCCGAGCGGCGCACCGCCGTCGCCGCACGACTGCGCGCGGCCGACCAGTCACTGCCGATACTGCGCAGCGGCAGCGGGCTGCGCATGTACCTTCCCGGGGCGGCCCGGGGCCACGACGCGATGCTCACCGACGCGCATCTCGGGCGGGGGGCCCTCGGCGCGCCGCCCGTGTACACGCATTCGCCGCTCACACCGGAACCCACCGGTCCGCAGACACTGGCGGGCGCCGTACCGGGTTCCCCGGTCGCCGATGTGCG
The DNA here is from genome assembly GCF_040677245.1 of Streptomyces kurssanovii. Classification (NCBI taxonomy): domain Bacteria; kingdom Bacillati; phylum Actinomycetota; class Actinomycetes; order Kitasatosporales; family Streptomycetaceae; genus Streptomyces; species Streptomyces kurssanovii. The sequence continues at coordinate 32,797 of NZ_JBFAQK010000005.1, read as the reverse complement.
GGTGACGGCTCCCGACGGCACATGCGCCCGCTTGCGGGACCGGCTGTGCCAGGGGCGGCTGCTGGTCGTGCTGGTGGCGCCGGGCACCGGCGTGTGGGACCGGAGGCACTGGGCCGGCGCGGGCATCATGCCGCGGCTGGAAACAGCGGTGTCCGGCCTGCCGTCGCCGGCGGAACTGCTGGTGACGGAGAGCTATCCGGGCGCCTCCGCGCACACCGTGCTGCTCGTGCGGCCCGACGGGCATCTGGTGGCCGCGTTCGCCGGGGTGCGGCCGGCCGAGCTGTACGCCGCCGCGGACATCGCGAGAGGAGGGGCACCCGCCACGGCGGGCAGTGACCGCACTGCGGACATCGATTGATTCACGGTGTCCGGCATGGTGTACTCCCGAGCATGAACGACACCGATGTGCGCCTGTGGCGGAGGGTCCATATGGACCTCGTCCGCTACGCGGGCTGCGTGTGTCGGCCGTCCTGCTGAATTCGCCTTCCCTTCGCGCCGTGGCCTTAGACCCGTGCGCTCACCAGCGAACCCCAGGACGGTTTCCGTGTCCCACCTTGCTCCGCTCCCCCCTGTCCCGGCGCCTTCGGCTCCAGGATCCTCCGCCGGTCCCATTCCCCTCACCGGCTCCTGGCCCGCCCCGAACCCGACCGGCGCGCCGACCTCCGCAGAGCTGCTCGACTTCGTACGGCACGCCGCCGCCGACAAGGAACTGATCGCTTCGCTGCCTCTCGATCCCGAGGGGCGCACCTGGCTGCGGCTCGAAGGACCGCGCGGCAGCGAGGCGTGGCTCATCGGCTGGCCGCCCGGCACCGGCACCGGCTGGCACGACCACGCCGACTCCGTCGGGGCGTTCGCCACGGCGGAGGGCGTGCTGAAGGAGAACTCTCTCGCCGTACGGCTTCCCTCCGCCGGCTGGAAGACGCTCGAACTCGACGACGGTGTGGACCGCGAGCGGCACCTGGCCGCAGGCCGGTCCCGGGCCTTCGGTACGCACCATGTGCACGAGGTGCTCAACGAGTCGTCCGTCGAGCACGCCGTCTCGGTCCATGCCTACTACCCCCCGCTGCCGCTGATGAGGCGCTACAGCCGGTCGGGGGCCGTCCTCCGTCTCGAGCACGTCGAGCACCCCGAGGACTGGCAGTGAGCGGGCCTCCGGGGATCGACGAGTACCTGGAGCGGGTACGGCAAGGGCTCGAACGGATCGGTCCGCAAGAGGCCTTCGATGCGGCGGCAGACGGGGCGCTGCTGGTGGACATCCGCTACCAGGCGCTGCGCGAGCGCGACGGGCTGATCCCCGGTGCGCTGGTCGTGGAGCGCAATGAACTGGAATGGCGGCTGGACCCGCAGGGCAGTCATCGCCTCCCCCAGGCGATCGGCCACGACCTGCGGATCGTGGTGATCTGCAACGAGGGTTACGCCTCCTCCCTCGCCGCCCTGTCCCTGCACCAGTTGGGCCTACGGCGTGCGACCGACCTGGTCGGTGGTTTCCAGGCGTGGAAGTCGGCGGGACTGCCGGTCACCCGTTAGTCCAAGGCCGAGGGCGCGTCCCTGACCGGCCCGGACGCGTCCCTGGCCGGCCCGTCCGGTACGTCCGCGTCTAGTACCCCACGTCGTCCAGGTCCGCCGTGTCCTCGCCCTCTTCCTCCAAGGCACGCCTCACCACCCGCAGGGCCATGCCCTCCGAGTAGCCCTTGCGGGCCAGCATCCCGGCCAGCCGGCGGAGACGACGGTCACGCTCCAGTCCCCTGGTGGAACGCAACTTCCGAGCCACCAGCTCGCGGGCCGTCGCCTCCTCCTGGTCGGAGTCGAGCTGCCCCACAGCCTCGTCGATCAGCGCGGAATCCACGCCCTTGGTACGCAACTCCCGTGCCAGGGCACGCCGGGCGAGGCCCCGGCCGTGATGCCGGGACTCCACCCACGCGTCCGCGAAGGCGGCGTCGTTGATCAGCCCCACGTCCTCGAAGCGGGAGAGGACCTCCTCGGCCACTTCCGGGGGGATCTCGCGTTTGTGCAGCGCGTCCGCGAGCTGTTTGCGGGTGCGCGGGGTCCCGGTGAGCAGGCGCAGGCAGATGGCCCGCGCCCGCTCCGCCGGATCCTTGGGTGACAGCTCCTTCTCGGCCCTCGACGAGTCGGGGCTGTCACCCGGCCATTCGGTACGCCGGGCGGCCATGTGCTACCCCTTGGCCGCCGCCGTCTTGGCCGCCTTCGCCTTGGACGCGGGGGCGGGCACGGACTTCGCCGTGTCCTCGGCCGCAGCTGCTCCGGCCGCCGCGTCCGCACCGGGCTCCGCCGCCGGGGTGGTCTCCGGCCTGACGCCGACGCCGAGCTTCTCCTTGATCTTCTTCTCGATCTCGTTGGCGAGATCGGGGTTGTCCTTCAGGAAGTTACGGGCGTTCTCCTTGCCCTGGCCCAGCTGGTCGCCCTCGTACGTGTACCAGGCGCCGGCCTTGCGGACGAAGCCGTGCTCCACGCCCATGTCGATCAGACCGCCCTCGCGGCTGATGCCCTGGCCGTAGAGGATGTCGAACTCGGCCTGCTTGAAGGGCGGGGCGACCTTGTTCTTGACGACCTTGACGCGGGTGCGGTTGCCGACCGCGTCCGTGCCGTCCTTCAGGGTCTCGATGCGACGGATGTCCAGACGCACCGAGGCGTAGAACTTCAGCGCCCGGCCACCGGTCGTGGTCTCCGGAGAGCCGAACATCACACCGATCTTCTCGCGGAGCTGGTTGATGAAGATCGCGGTGGTCTTGGACTGGTTCAGCGCGCTGGTGATCTTCCGGAGCGCCTGGCTCATCAGCCGCGCCTGCAGACCGACGTGCGAGTCGCCCATCTCGCCCTCGATCTCCGCCTTGGGCACGAGGGCCGCGACGGAGTCGATGACGATCAGGTCGAGCGCGCCGGAGCGGACGAGCATGTCGACGATCTCGAGCGCCTGCTCGCCGTTGTCCGGCTGGGACAGGATCAGGTTGTCGATGTCGACGCCGAGCTTCTTGGCGTACTCCGGGTCGAGGGCGTGCTCCGCGTCCACGAAGGCCACCGCTCCGCCCGCCTTCTGGGCGTTGGCCACGGCGTGCAGCGTGAGGGTCGTCTTACCGGAGGATTCCGGTCCGTACACCTCCACCACACGCCCGCGCGGCAGGCCGCCGACGCCGAGGGCGACGTCGAGGGCGGTCGACCCGGTGGGGATGACCTCGATGGGCTCGTTCGGCCGCTCGCCCAGCCGCATCACGGCACCCTTGCCGAATTGGCGTTCAATCTGTGCGAGCGCGGCGTCGAGCGCCTTCTCGCGGTCGGTTCCTGCCATGGGTTCCACCCGATTTGCTTGTGTCGATCGCTTCACGTCAAAGACGCTAACCCCTGCCACTGACAATGGGCCCCGACGTCCGGCCGGCCTGTGGACAACTCGCGGGAGCGAGGGCCGGAATCCCATAAGAATGGATGTTCGATTTTACTGTCAAGCTCACCACGCGGGGCCGGAATCACGTGCGATCCGGCCCCGCACCGGGGCCGGGCGGCCCCTCGTCGGACGGGCTCAGGATCCGGGGCCTGCCTGCGGGGGGACCCCACCGGGTGAGCCCTCGGCTGTGGACGGAGCCTGCCGGCCGTTCCCCAACGCGCTGCGCACCCGCGCCAGCCGGCCTCCGCCGTGCCTGCTGTGGGCGTGGACCCGCGGGTCGTCCGTCACCGCGTACCGCTTCACGTACGCCCCGAGGAAGGCCTGGAGGGTGGCGACCGCCGGGATCGCGATCAGCGCGCCGACCGCGCCCAGCAGGGCGGTACCCGCCACGACCGAGCCGAAGGCCACCGCCGGGTGGATGTCCACCGTCCTGGCGGTGAGCTTCGGCTGCAGCACGTAGTTCTCGAACTGCTGGTAGATCACGACGAAGCCGAGGACCCACAAGGCGTACCAAGGATCGATCGTGAACGCGATCAGCATCGGCAGCGCGCCCGCCAGGTACGTGCCGATGGTCGGGATGAACTGCGAGACCAGGCCGACCCAGACCGCGAGGGCCGGGGCGTACGGCACCCCGAGGATCTCGAGCAGGATGTAGTGCGCCGCTCCGGAGATCAGCGCCATCAGTCCGCGTGAATAGAGGTAGCCGCCGGTCTTGTCGACCGCGATCTCCCAGGCCCGCAGGACCTCCGTCTGCTTGGCGGGGGGCAGTACGGAGCACAGCGCGCGGCGAAGCCGGGGCCCGTCGGCCGCGAAGTAGAACGAGAACAGGAAGATCGTCAGCAGTTTGAACAGGCCGCCGAGCACGGTCGCCGAGACGTCCAGCACACCGGTGGCGCTGTTCTGGACGTACTTCCTCAGCCAGTCGGAACGCAGCAGGCTGTCCTGGACCTCCACCCGGGACAGTTCCGTCTGGAAGGTGCTGTTGATCCAGCGGATGACCGAGTCGAGGTACTGAGGAAAGTCCTCGACCATCTCGACGATCTGGCCGGCCAGCATCGAGCCGAGCAGGACGACGAATCCCACCCCCGCGACGAGCACCGCGAAGAAGACCAGGAAGGTCGCGAGGCCCCGGCGCATGCCGCGGGCAGCCATCCGCCCCACCGCGGGTTCGATCGCGAGCGCCAGGAAGAAGGCGATCAGAATGTTGATCAAGAGGCCGATGAGCTGGTGGAAGGCCCAGCTGCCGAGCTGGAAGCAGGCGTAGAGCGCCAGCGCGAGAATCAGTGCGCGCGGCAGCCAGCGAGGCATCCGGCCCGAACCGCCGCTGCCGGCGTCGGCCCCGGAGGGCGGGGACGCCGGCGGTGCCGTGGGCGCCGTGGTGCCCTGTGCGGGGATCCCCGCCGCGGCTTCGTCCGACGCGACCGCGTCCGGCGCGGTCCTCTCGTCAGCGGTCATGTCGTCAGCGGTCCGTCCTGTGCGGGGGCGTGTGCGGTCCGGCCGGTGCGGCCTCGTCCTGTACAGGTTCGTTTCCGTACGGGCTCGCCTCCGCGGCCCCGCCTCGTGCTGTCGTGTGCGTCCTGTCGTTCCTGGCCATCGGCTCAGTGTGGCTCACCGGGACGACCGCGAGCTGCCCGCCCGGTGTCTCACCGCTTGTCCGCGGGAATGTCCATGGCGGCGCAGACGGCGCGCCACACGTCCTTCGCCTCCCAGCCGGCGGCCAGAGCCTCATGGACCGTGCGGCCGCCGAGCTCGGCCATCACGTGGTCCCGTGCGAAGGATTCCGCATACGCCGCTCCGAAGTGGTCGGCCATGCGTTCCCAGAAAATCGTCAACCGCATGCCCTCAGTATCCCGCTCCTGAGAGTGCAGCCCTGTCCGTCCGCCTTGCTGAAAGCCCTTTCCGCTCTACCGTCGGGACATGGCTGGAAACGGAGCAACCATCGACCCCTCCCCCGCGTCCGCGCTCGCACGCGCCGAGCGCTTCATCTGGCTGACGGCCCGGGTACTCGAGCAGCGGCGGTTCGCCTACCACTTTCTCGCCGGCGGCTCCGACCCGGTCGAGACGGCACTGACCGCGTACCTCAACGAGGACGGCGGCTACGGCCACGCCCTCGAGCCCGACCTGCGCGGCCCGCTCAGCCAGCCCCTGCACACGGCGCACGCCCTGCGGGTCCTGGACTCCATCGGCCGCTGCGGCGGGCTCCGGGTGGAGCGGATGTGCCGCTACTTCACCGAGGTGTCCACACGGGACGGGGCACTGCCGGCCGTCCACCCGTCCCAGCGCGCCTACCCGGCCGCCCCGTTCCTGCCGATCGTCGACGACCCCCCGAGCGAGCTGCTCGCGACGGGGCCGGTGGTCGGTCTGCTGCACCGCAATCAGGTGTGGCACGCATGGCTGTTCCGGGCCACGGACTTCTGCTGGTCGGCGGTCGACACGATCGAGAAGTCGCATCCTTACGAGATCCAGGCGGCGATCGCCTTCCTGGACGGCGTACCGGACAGCACGCGCGCACAGGCCGCGGCGGACCGGCTCGGCGGTCTCGTGCGCGAACAGCGGCTCGTCGCGCTGGACCCGGACCGGCTCGACCAGCAGCCGGTGGCCCCCGGCTACGCCCCGGGCGAGCACCATTTCGCCTACGACTACGCCCGCAGGCCCGATTCCCTCGCCCGTCGCTGGTTCACGGACGAGGAGATGAACCGGGCCCTGGAGCACCTCGCGGCCGGGCAGCAGCAGGACGGCGGGTGGCCCATCACCTGGCAGGAGTGGGCCCCGGGCACCTCTCTGGAGTCGCGGCCGATCGTGACGATCGAGGCGCTGCGGACCCTGCGGGCGCACGGCCACCCCATCGAGTGAAGCGGGTGCCGGTGCGCTGACCGACAGGCCACGTAGTACCTACGGCCGGCGTTCATGGCCGGCGTTCATGGCCGGCGTTCCGCCGCGCAGAGGGCCTGGCCGGCGTTCCGCCGCGCAGAGGACCTGGCCTGCGTCGCGGCCGCGCGGAGCCCGGGCACCGGCGCGTTCCAGCCGCTGGACGCATCAGCCTCCCAGCGCCCGCACACCCGCCGTCACAGCCACCGCGACTCCTACCACCACCAGGAACGGGGCGCGCAGCAGCAACGCCAGCGCCGCCGCGCCGACTCCTGCGGCCCGTGCGTCGAGGACCAGCGACTGCCCCGTGCTGAACGTCTGCTGCGCGGTCAGTGCGGCCAGCAGGGCGACGGGCAGCAGGGCCGCCAGCCGCTGCACGAGCGGCCGTTCCAGAGTGTCGGCCGGCACCAGCAGGCCGACGAGTTTCACGAGGTAGCAGCCGACCGCCGTCGCACCGATCGCGATCCAGATGCTCACTGTTCCCGCTCCTTCCGCTGAACCTTCTTCGTCCTGCCCAGGCCGTCACGGCCCGCACCGTCGCGGGTCGAGCCTTCTCGGCCCGCACCGTCACGGGTCGAGCCGCCACCACTCACGCCGTCGCCGATCGCGCGCCCCTTGAGCCACAGCACCGCGGGAGCGGCCACTGCCGCCACGAGCACCGGCACCCCGGCGGGCAGCACCGGCAGGAAGCCGAGGCCGAGGAGGACCGCGAGCCCGGCCACCGCGCGTTCTGTGGCGGTCCGCAGCATCGGCGCGAGCAGCGCGAGGAAGACGGCCGGGCCCGCCGCGTCGATCCCCCACGCGTCGGTGTCGCCGATGGCTTCCGCCCCGAGCGCCCCGAGGAGCGTGGTCAGGTTCCACAGCACGTAGAGCGTCAGGCCCGTGACGGTGAAGCCGAGCCGCGCACTGCGCCTCGTCGGCTGGGCGAGAGCGACGGCGGTGGTCTCGTCGATGACCCAGTGCGCGGCGAGAGGCCGTACGAAGCGGGGCAGCGCGAGCAGTTGTGACAGCCGCAGCCCGTAGAAGGCGTTGCGTACGCCGAGGAAGAAGGCTCCCGCCGCGGCGGCGAGAGGATTGCCGCCGGCCGCGATCGCGCCCACGAGCGCGAACTGCGAGGCCCCGGTGAACACGAGCAGGCTGAGCACGCAGGTCTGCAGAAGGGTCAGGCCGGAGCCTGCCGAGGTCACACCGAAGGCGAAGCCGGAGAGGCCGACGGCTATGCCGACGCCGAGCGCGTCTCTGACGACGGCCGAGTCGGGCTTCGGTTCCCCGGGCGCGGAAGGCGCGTCCCCAGGCACGGGTCCGGGTCGCGGCCCGGCCGCGTCCCCGCGTCCGGGCGTGGGTCCCTCGCCGCGCGCCGCGAGCGCCGTGGCCGGCGCGGCGGTCGCGTAGGCCTCCCCGGCCGGTATGTCTGGTCGAGCTGTCTGTTCTGCCACGACAGGGACGTTACGCAGGGCTCCCGCCTGCGGTCTTGTACGTTCTTGCGCGCCTACGCCCTCGTCCGCTCCCGGCGGTACGCACCCGGGGGGACGCCGACGATCCGGGTGAAGTGGCGGTTCAGGTGCGGCTGGTCGGTGAAACCGACCGCGACGGCCGCCTCGGACGGGGTCGTGCCGGCGTCCAGGAGGAGACGGGCACGCCGGACGCGCGCGTCCGTGAGCCAGGTGTGCGGCGGCAGCCCGTAGGCGGCCTTGAAGGCACGGAGCAGTGCGAAGGGCCCGACCCCGACCTCCTGCGCCAGTTCCTCGAGCGACGGCGGGTCGGCCATCCGCGCCTCGAGGAGTTGCTTCGCGGCGGCCGCCGTCCGCGCACCCGCCGCCAAAGGCTTACGCACCGGCAGCGAGCGCCCGTGGCGGCGCAGCAGTGTGGCGACGGTGACGCGCAGGACACTGTCGGCGGCGAGGGCGTTGCCCGCCTCGGCCGCCCGGTGCACCTCGTGCACCAGCCTGGCGGTGTTCGGGTCCTCGACGATCGTCTCCGCGAAGCCTGCCGTCCCTCGCAGGGTCGTCGTCTCCTCGGCGATCGTGGCGACGAGCTGCGACGAGGGGTAGAGCGTGGAGTACACCCAGCCTTCGGGCACCCCCGCCTTCGCCGAGTGCGGCACCTCGGGGTTGATCATGACGACCGTGCCGGGCCTCGCCCGCACCGTGCCCTCGGGCAGGAAGACGTCCTCGATGCCACGGCGGACGGCGCCCACGACGAATCCCTCATGACTGTGCCGGGAGAAGGAATGGCGCACGTAGCGGGCCTGCAGCAGATCGAGACCGGGCACGCCCGGGTACTGCCAGTGCCGTGCCCACTCGCCCTCCCTCTCCGGCGCGGCTTCCTCTTCCATAGAGCCCATTCTGCTCCCGCGACCCCTCCGGCGGCCCGGCCGGTCCATGTCCTGGACAGGCGTTGTCAGTGGTCGGGTGCACGATGGTGGGCATGGCCAGGACTGCGCTCGACTCCTTCTCCCCCGCGACCCGAGGCTGGTTCTCGGGGGCGTTCAACGCGCCCACCGCCGCGCAGGAGGGGGCGTGGAAGGCCATCGGCGAGGGCTCGGACGTGCTGGTCGTGGCGCCCACGGGATCCGGCAAGACGCTGGCCGCGTTCCTCGCCGCCCTTGACCGGCTCGCGTCCACGCCGCCACCGGCGGAGGCGAAGAAGCGCTGTCGCGTGCTGTACGTGTCACCCCTGAAGGCTCTGGCGGTCGACGTGGAGCGCAACCTCCGCAGCCCGCTGACCGGGATCAGGCAGGAGTCGGTCCGGCTCGGGCTGCCGGAGCCGGAGGTGCGGGTCGGGATCCGTTCGGGCGACACGCCCCCCGCGGAGCGCAGGTCGCTGGTCACCCGGCCGCCTGACATCCTGATCACCACCCCCGAGTCGCTCTTCCTGATGCTCACCTCGTCCGCGCGGGAGGCGCTGTCGGGCGTGGAGACGGTGATCCTCGACGAGGTCCACGCCGTGGCGGGGACCAAGAGGGGCGCCCATCTCGCCGTGTCCTTGGAGCGCCTCGACGAGCTGCTGCCCCGCCCGGCCCGCCGGATCGGCCTTTCGGCCACGGTCCGGCCGGTGGACGAGGTGGCCCGCTATCTGTCGCCGCAGCGCCGGGTGGAGATCGTCCAGCCGGTGTCCGGCAAGGAGTTCGACCTCTCCGTGGTCGTCCCGGTGGAGGACCTGGGCGAGCTCGGAGGCTCGCCCGCCTCCGACAGCGGCGACGGCGTCGCAGAGAAGCCGTCGATCTGGCCGCATGTCGAGGAGCGCATCGCCGATCTCGTCCAGGCCCACCGTTCCACGATCGTCTTCGCCAACTCCCGCCGTCTTGCCGAGCGGCTGTGCAACCGCCTCAACGAGATCGCGTACGAACGGGCCACGGGCGCGCCCATGCCGGAGGACGGGCCGCCGGCGGAGATCATGGCGCAGTCCGGGGCTGCCCGGGGCGCCCCGCCGCTGCTCGCCCGCGCTCACCACGGTTCGGTGTCCAAGGAGCAGCGGGCCCTCGTCGAGGAGGACCTGAAGGCGGGCCGGCTGCCCGCGGTCGTCGCCACGTCGAGCCTGGAACTGGGCATCGACATGGGTGCGGTGGACCTGGTCGTCCAGGTCGAGTCCCCGCCGTCCGTGGCCTCCGGTCTCCAGCGCGTCGGCCGGGCGGGCCACCAGGTCGGCGCGGTCTCCACGGGCGTGGTCTTCCCCAAGTACCGGGGCGATCTGGTGCAGGCGGCGGTGGTCACCGAGCGCATGCGCAGCGGCTCCATCGAGTCGTTGCGCATCCCGTCGAACCCTCTGGACGTGCTGGCCCAGCAGCTCGTCGCGATGGTCGCCCTGGACAGCTGGCAGTCCGACGATCTGCTGGCGCTGGTCCGTCGGGCCGCGCCGTTCGCCTCACTGCCCGAGTCGGCCTTCACCGCCGTTCTCGACATGCTCGCCGGCCGTTATCCCTCCGACGCGTTCGCCGAGTTGCGCCCGCGCGTGGTCTGGGACCGGGTCGCGGGGACGGTCACCGGCCGTCCCGGGGCGCAGCGCCTCGCCGTCACCTCCGGAGGCACGATCCCGGACCGCGGCCTCTTCGGCGTCTTCCTCGCCGGCGCCGACCCCAAGAAGGGCGGCGGCCGCGTCGGTGAGCTCGATGAGGAGATGGTCTACGAGTCCCGCGTCGGCGACGTGTTCACGCTGGGCACCACGTCATGGCGGATCGAGGACATCACCCGCGACCGGGTGCTGGTCTCCCCCGCCCCCGGGGTGCCCGGGCGGCTCCCGTTCTGGAAGGGCGACCAGCTGGGCCGGCCGCTGGAGCTCGGCCGGGCCGTCGGCGCTTTCCTGCGGGAGGTCGGCGGTCTCACCCCTGAGGACGGCCGGCTGCGCCTGCTGGCCGCCGGTCTGGACGCCTGGGCCGCGGACAATGTGCTGGCCTACCTCGACGAGCAGCGCCGGGCCTGCGGCCATGTCCCTGACGACCGGACGATCCTGGTGGAGCGGTTCCGGGACGAGCTGGGCGACTGGCGGGTCGTGATCCATTCCCCGTTCGGCGCCCAGGTCCACGCGCCGTGGGCACTGGCGCTGGGCGCCCGTCTCGCCGAGCGCTACGGCATGGACGCGCAGGTGATGCACGCCGACGACGGCATCGTGCTGCGCCTGCCGGACGCCGACCTGATGGGGCTCGACCTGCTCGACCAGGACCCGGTGCAGCTGGACGCCTCACCGGACGGGGCGTACGACAGCGAGCAGGCGCCCGTCGGCGCCGGCGACGCCGTCTTCGACAAAGGCGAGATCAGTCAGATCGTGACGGACCAGGTCGGCGGATCCGCCCTGTTCGCCTCCCGGTTCCGCGAGTGCGCCGCCCGCGCGCTGCTGCTGCCGCGCCGCAGTCCCGGCAAGCGCACCCCGCTGTGGCAGCAGCGGCAGCGCGCCGCCCAGCTGTTGCAGGTCGCCAGTGAGTTCGGTTCGTTCCCGATCGTCCTGGAGGCGGTCCGCGAGTGCCTCCAGGACGTCTTCGACGTCCCCGGGCTCACCGAACTGATGGGCGATATCGAGTCCCGCCGCGTCCGTCTGGTCGAGGTCACCACCCCCGAGCCCTCCCCCTTCGCCCGCTCCCTGCTGTTCGGCTACGTCGCCCAGTTCCTGTACGAGGGGGACTCGCCGCTCGCCGAGCGCCGGGCCGCCGCCCTGTCCCTGGACTCCCGGCTGCTGTCCGAGCTGCTCGGCCAGGCGGAGCTGAGGGAACTGCTGGACGCCGACGTGCTCACCGAGCTGGAGCGGGAGCTGCAGTGGCTGACGGAGGAACGGCGGATCAAGGACGTGGAGGGGGTGGCCGACCTGCTGCGCGTCCTCGGTCCGCTGACGGAGGCGGAGCTCGTCGAGCGCGGCAGCGATCCCGCCTGGCCGCAGGAGCTCGCCGCGTCCCGTCGCGCCATCCGCGTCCGCATCGCCGGCGCGGAGCACTGGGCGGCGGTCGAGGACGCGGGGCGGCTGCGCGACGCGTTGGGCACGGCGCTGCCCGTGGGCGTCCCTGAGGCCTTCACCGAGCCCGTCAAGGATCCGTTCGGTGACCTCCTCGCCCGCTTCGCCCGCACCCACGGTCCCTTCACCTCCGCCCAGGCCGCCGCCCGCTTCGGCCTCGGCGCGGCGGTCACCGACGGCGGACTCCAGCGCCTGGCCGCGAGCGGCAGGGTCGTACAGGGCGAGTTCCACCCCTCCGGCATCGGCCAGGAGTGGTGCGACGCGGGCGTGCTGCGCCGGCTGCGCAGGCGTTCCCTGGCCGCGCTCCGGCACGAGCTGGAGCCGGTGCCGCCCGCCGCGCTGGCCTCCTTCCTGCCCCAGTGGCAGCACCTGGGGAGCAGCAGCCTGCGCGGCATCGACGGCCTCGCCCGCGCCATCGAGCAACTGCAAGGCGCCTCCGTGCCGGCCTCCGCCCTGGAGAAGCTGGTCCTCCCTTCCCGCGTCTCCCACTACAGCAGCACCCTCCTGGACGAACTGACCACGAGCGGCGAGGTGTTGTGGGCCGGTGCCGGCGCTCTGCCGGGCAAGGACGGGTGGGTCTCGCTCTATCTGGCCGACGCGGCTCCACTGCTGCTGCCCCCGCCGCACCCGCTGGAGCTGACGGCTCTGCACGAATCGGTGCTCACCGCTCTCTCCGGTGGGTACGGCCTGTTCTTCCGCCAGATCGCCGACCAGGTCCGCGCGACCACGCATCCCGACGCCACCGACCCGCAACTGGCCGACGTCGTGTGGGATCTCGCCTGGTCCGGCCGGCTCACCAACGACACGCTCGCACCGTTGCGGGCCATGCTCGGCTCCGGTCGCACGGCGGGCTCCACGGCCCACCGCGCCAGGCGGACGGTCCCGCGTGGCCGCTACGGAAGCCTGACCGCAGCGGCGCGTCCCGCCTCCCGTACCGGTCCTCCCACGGTGAGCGGCCGCTGGTCGCTGCTGCCGTCCCTCGAACAGGATCCGACCCACCGGGCGCACGCCCTGGCCCGGACCCTGCTGGACCGCCATGGTGTGGTGACGCGTGGCGCCGTGGCGGCCGAGGGCGTGGAGGGCGGCTTCTCCGCCGTGTACCGCGTCCTGTCTGCCTTCGAGGACAGCGGACAGGCGCGCCGTGGCTACGTCGTCGAAGGGCTGGGCGCCGCCCAGTTCGCGATGGACGGCGCGGTCGACCGCCTGCGAGCGGCTTCCTCCGCGCGGGACCGTGCCGAGGGACAGGCCGCGCCCCGCGCGGTGGTGCTGGCCGCTGCCGACCCCGCGAACGCCTACGGGGCGGCGCTGCCCTGGCCGGAGCCGCCGGAGGGGGCCGGCCACAAGCCGGGCCGGAAAGCGGGCTCGCTGGTGGTCCTGGTCGACGGGGAGCTGACGCTGTACATGGAGCGCGGTGGCAAGACGCTGCTCGCCTGGGCCACCGACCCGGATGCGCCGGCGCTGCAGGCGGCGGCCGGCGCGCTCGCCGCCGCGGCTCGCGAAGGCGCCCTCGGCACGGTCACGGTGGAGCGCGCCAACGGAGCGCCGGCCCTGACGGCACCGCTGGCCCGCGCCTTGGAGAGCGCCGGATTCCATGCCACCCCACGGGGGCTGCGCCTGCGCCCCTGACCGCCCCGGCACCCGCCCGGCCCGCCCGTCGCGCATCATGGGTCCATGCCCGAAGGAGACACCGTCTGGCTGACCGCCCACCATCTGCACGAGGCGCTGGCCGGCCAGGTCGTGACCCGTTCCGACCTCCGTGTCCCACGCTTCGCCACGGCGGACCTGACCGGCCGGACCGTCCTGGACGTGACCCCGCGCGGCAAGCATCTCCTCACCCGGTTCGAGGGCGGGCTGACCCTGCACTCTCACCTCGGCATGGAGGGCTCATGGCGGGTGTACGACGTGAGTGCGCGCTGGAGCGGCGGCCCGTCGCACCAGATCCGCGCGATCCTGGGAAACGAGGCCCGTACCGCCGTCGGATATCGCCTCCCCGTCGTCGAGCTGCTCCGTACCGTGGAAGAGGAGGAGGCCGTCGGCCATCTCGGGCCCGACCTCCTCGGCCCGGACTGGGATCCCGAGCGAGCCGTGGCGAACCTGCTCGTCGACCCCCTCCGGCCGCTCGGGGAGGCCCTCCTGGACCAGCGCAACCTCGCCGGGATCGGCAATGTCTACAAGTCGGAGCTGGCCTTCCTGGCCCGTGTCACACCTTGGCTGCCGGTCGGTGAACTACAAACCGGCATTCCCGAGCGGCTGGTGGCCACCGCGCAACGGCTCCTCGAGGCCAACAAACGGCGCTTCGACCGGCGCACCATGACCAGCGGCCGCAATCCGTCCCAGAAGCTGTACGTGTACGGACGCGAGGGCCGCCCCTGCCCGCGCTGCGGTACGTCCGTGCGCAAGGCCGACCAGGGTGAGGCGGGCCGTGAGCGTCCGACCTACTGGTGCCCGCGCTGTCAGACCGGCCCCACGCCCTGACGACCGCACCGCTCCTCCGCAAGAAGAGCCAGGCGCACATAGTTGACGGACCGTCAGATCAGGCCGTACGTTCCCCGCATGGCCCTCACGGCGTACGACCTCACCGGCCGCACCGCATTCGTCACCGGAGCGGCAGGCGGGATCGGTCGCGCCTGCGCCGTACTGCTCGCCGAGGCGGGAGCGGTCGTCCACTGCGCCGACCTGGACGGGCACGGCCTCGCCGGGACCCGCTCCCTGATCGAAACCGCCGGAGGCAAGGCCCACACGCACACCCTGGACGTCACCGACCGCACAGCCCTCGAGGCGGCGGTCGCGAGTGCGGTCCACCTTGACGTCATGGCCGCCGTCGCCGGGATCATGCACACGAGTCCGGTCCTCGAGACCCGGGAGGAGGACCTGGACCGCGTCATGGCCGTCAATTTCAAAGGGTGCTGTACGCCTGCCGGGCGGCGGCCCGCGCCATGATCCCGGCGGGCGGCGGCTCCATCGTCACGATGGCCTCCGGCGCGGTGGACGCGGCCAACGCCGGCCTGCTCTGCTACAGCGCGTCCAAGGCCGCCGTCGTCCAGCTCACCAGGACGCTGGCGACCGAACTCGGCCCGCACGGGATCCGCGTGAACGCGGTCGCCCCGGGCTGGGTCCGCACACCGATGACGGACCGTCACGAAGCCGACCTGCAGCACAGGACAGAGACGGCGATGGCACGGTTGTCACCCCTCGGCCGCGTGGGCGAACCCGCGGACATCGCCCACACGGTTCTTCATCTCGCTTGCGACGCCTCGTCGTTCACGACGGGTCAGATATGCCGTCCGAACGGGGGCGTCGTGATGCCCTGGTAGTCCGGCGGGCCGCCGTCGCATGGACCGGGAGCAGACTGAGGCCCCAACCACTCGCGGCCACCGCCCCTTCGACGACGCCGGAGTGCTCCGGGACCAGGGCGAGCCGAAGCACGGCCCACCACCACAAGCCGCCGACGACGAGTCCGAGCGCGACAACGGGCACGAGGGCCGCCCCGCGTACTGCCATGGCTGCCTCCTCCGGCCCACGCTAATGCGACGCACCGGGCCGCGGGGAGGGCGCACGGTTGGGCGACCCGGCGCGCGCGTGCAGCGATCGTGCGCTCGACGTCACGCGTTCTCCGCTTGGAACATCCACGCGTGCTTCTCGAGGTCCGCGGTGAGCTGGATCAAGATGTCCTGACTCACCGGGTCCGGCTCGGCGGTCGCCTCGATGCGCTCACGCATGCGCCCGATGACGGCCCCCAGCGAATCGATCATGGTCCGCACGACATCGACGTCCTTGATCCAGCCCTCGGGAACGGAGCCGATCGCGCTCTGCGCGGCCACTGTCGCCGCCCGGCCGTCAGGCGCCACGCCCATCGCCGACGCCCGCTCCGCGACCATGTCGGAGTGCTGCCGTGCGGTGTCGACGACCTCGTCGAGCTGCAGGTGCACGGACCTGAAGCGGGGGCCGACCACGTTCCAGTGCACCTGCTTGGCCACCAGGCCGAGGTCCACCAGATCCACCAGCGCACCCTTCAGCGCATCGCCGACCGTCTTGAGGTCCGCATCGGACAGAGTGCTCTTCACGACAGACATCCACGTCCTCCACTCGGTTCGCCGACTACCGTCCACGATTACATAACTACCGAAAAGAGCCATTCGGGACAGACGGTCGAGCACTGCGCCTGCCCAAGCGAAAGGCCCTGACCGGTATCGAGTACCGATCAGGGCCCAGCTCAAACAGAGATACCGTGCGGGATGGTGCAGGACCTGCGATCAGGCGGCGACGACGTCGACCGCTTCCGCGGGTGCCTTGATCGTCACACGCTCCGTCGGCACACCTGCCACCGACGTCACGGAGACGGAACCCAGCATGGGACGTACCGGTGCGGGCACCTCGCCGGCGGCTGCCGACTGGGCCAGTTCGGCCAGCGACAGTTCGTCGCTCACTTCACGCATGAGCTCGGACATCCGTACGTCAAGCGCGTCGCAGATCGCGGAGAGCAGCTCGGAGGATGCCTCCTTCTGCCCCCGCTCCACCTCGGAGAGATAGCCGAGCGAGACTCGGGCGGACGAGGAGACTTCGCGCAGAGTACGGCCCTGGCGCTGGCGCTGCCGACGCAGCACGTCACCAAGCAGGCGACGGAGCAGAATCATCGGTGGCTCCCTCCTCGGACCGCGTAGCCGCATCCTTCACGCCCCACCGTACCGCCTTGCGCGGCGGCCGTGCGGGGAGCGATGTCGTGTTCACTCAGGGCTGCAAACATCAATTCCCCCCGTTCTGTTCCGTATCCTGTGCCCGCGCGTTCTCGCGCAGTTCCTCGTGCAGCAGCTCCAGCACGCTCCGTACACTCTCTCTACGGATTTCCCCGCGGTCGCCGTTCAACCGCAATGCGGCAACTTTCCCGGCTCCCGCCGGTCCCGTGACAGCCACATATACCGTCCCGACGGACCGCCCGTCCTGTGGATCGGGGCCCGCCACCCCGGTGGTCGCCAGACCCCAATCGGCTCCCATGACGTCCCGGACACCGGCCGCCATCTGCGACGCGACCAGCGGATCGACCGGTCCGCACTCCGCCAGAAGGACACCGTCGACGCCCAGAACATCCCTCTTGAGAGTGGTGGCGTACGCCGTGACAGAACCGCGGAAGACCTTCGAGGCCCCGGGCACGGAAGTGAGCTCCGCGGCCACGAGACCGCCCGTGAGGGACTCCGCGGCGGCCAAGGTCTGACCACGCTCCGCAAGCAGCGCCAGGACTGCGGCGGCCTCGCTCACTTCGAGGAGCCCGCCCCGGCCCGCTCGGCAGCGAGCCCCTTGCGCCTCAGCACGATCGCCTGCCGCACGTAGTCGAGGCCGGTGACGACCGTCAGCACCACGGCGAGAGCCATCACCCAGAACCGCAGCGTCGCCAGCGGTCCCGTCAACGCCAGGACGTACATGCCCACAGCGGTGCCCTGCGCGAGCGTCTTCATCTTGCCGCCGCGGCTGGCCGGGATCACCGCGTGCCTGATCACCCAGAACCGCATCAGCGTGATCCCGAGCTCACGGAAGAGGATGACTCCGGTCACCCACCACGGAAGGTCGCCCAGCGCGGAGAGACTGATCAGTCCCGCCGCCATGATCGCCTTGTCGGCGATCGGGTCCGCGATCTTCCCGAAGTCGGTGACCAGGTTGTACGTGCGGGCGAGGTGCCCGTCGAAGATGTCGGTGATCATGGCGACGGCGAACGCCGCCCATGCCCAGGCCCGCCAGGCCGGGTCGTAGCCGCCGTCCTGCAGCAGCAGCACGACGAAGGCCGGCACGAGGACGAGCCGCACCATGGTCAGAATATTGGCGATGTTCCACAGGCTGGCCTGATTGACGGCCGCAGCGCCCAGCTTGCCGCCGGGCGCCGGCCTTCCGGTCCCGCCCGCCGCGGATGCCGGCACTCCGGTCATCTGCCCGCCTCCTCGTCAGGGGTCCGGGAGCCGGCCCCCAGGACCTCGCAGTACTCGGCCACCAGGTCGACACCGTCGGTGCCCACGACCTTCGCCACGACCATACGACCGGGCTCGAGGCCCTCGCCCGACGTGAAGACGACCTGTCCGTCGGTCTCCGGCGCCTGGTGAGCGGCACGCCCCACCGCGCCGTCCTCGTCGTCGACGGACTCCACGAGTACCTCAAGGGTCTCACCCAGGCGCTCCTCCGCCCGTTGGGCGGTGAGCTCGTCGGCGATGCGCGACATGTGCTCGAGCCGCTCCGCGATGACGTCGGCGTCCAGCTTGCCGTCGTAGCCGACGGCCTCTGTGCCCTCTTCGTCGCTGTATCCGAAGACACCGACGGCATCCAGGCGCGCGGCCGAGATGAAGCGTTCCAGCTCCGCGAAGTCCGCCTCGGTCTCGCCCGGGAAACCGACGATGAAGTTCGAGCGCACGCCGGCCTGCGGAGCCTTGCCGCGGATGGTCTCCAGCAGCTCGAGGAACCGCTCCGTGTCACCGAAGCGGCGCATCGCCCGCAGCACGCCCGGCGCGGAGTGCTGGAAGGACAGGTCGAAGTACGGGGCGACCTTCGGGGTCGAGGTGAGGACGTCGATCAGCGCGGGACGCATCTCGGCCGGCTGCAGATAGCTGACGCGGACCCGCTCGATGCCGTCGACGGCCGCCAGCTCGGGCAGCAGCGTCTCGAGCAGACGGATGTCGCCGAGGTCCTTGCCGTAGGAGGTGTTGTTCTCGGAGACCAGCATGATCTCCTTGACGCCCTGCTCCGCCAGCCAGCGCGTCTCGCCGAGGACATCGCTCGGACGGCGCGAGATGAAGGAGCCGCGGAAGGACGGGATGGCGCAGAAGGAGCAGCGCCGGTCGCAGCCGGAGGCCAGCTTCACGGAGGCGACGGGGCTCGTTCCGAGCCGCCGCCGCAGCGGCGCGCGCGGTCCGGACTCCGGGGCGACGCCTTCCGGCAGGTCCTCGGGCGCCGGGGCCACCTCGCCGTGGCCGGGCAGTGCCACGTCGGTCGCCTGCTGCCGTTCGACGGGGCTCAGCGGCAGGAGCTTGCGCCGGTCGCGGGGGGTGTGGGAGGCGTGGACGCCGCCGCTGAGGATGGTCTGCAGGCGGTCGGAGATGTCGGCGTAGTCGTCGAATCCGAGCACGCCGTCGGCCTCCGGGAGGGCCTCCGCGAGATCCTTGCCGTACCGCTCCGCCATGCAGCCGACGGCGACGACGGCCTGGGTTCTGCCGTGATCCTTGAGATCGTTGGCTTCCAGCAGGGCGTCGACGGAGTCCTTCTTGGCGGCTTCGACGAATCCGCAGGTGTTGACGACGGCGACGTCGGCGTCGGAGGCGTCCTCGACGAGCTCCCAGCCGTCCGCTGCCAAGCGGCCTGCAAGCTCCTCCGAGTCCACCTCGTTACGGGCGCATCCGAGAGTGACAAGGGCGACGGTACGGCGTTCGGGCATGGGCTCAAGACTACTTTGTCCCGGCGCGGGCCCCGGCCGCGAGGGTCGGGGCCCGTGCCGGGACAAAGGGGCTCAGCCGACCTCGGGGTCACCCTTGGTGTAGGAGAGCCGTTCGACGCCGCCCATCTTGAATTCGTCCTTGACCTTCTTGCCGTTCACGAACAGCTCGATCGCCCCGGCGTTGCCGAGGATCAGGTCGACGCGCTCGTCGTCCTGGAAGGTCTTGGTCTCGCCCTTGAGCAGCAGCCCGTCGAAGAGCAGCTTGCCGTTGTGCGATTTGGCGGAGATCCAGCTCTTGTCGCCGGTGGCGGACAGCTTCACCGTGACCTTGTCCTTCGGCAGGGCCGCGATGGCACTGTCCGAAGGCTCGGGCTTGGGATCGGCGGGCTTGGTCGTCCGGGCGTCGGTGGGAGTGGGCTTCGTGCCGGACGCGGGGCCTTCCGCGACATTGCCGCCGCTGGTCTCCCCGTCGCTGAAGAGCGTGAAGCCGGAGAAGCCGACCACGACGACGATCGCCGCGACCATCGCCGCGGTCCAGTTGGGGCGGCGACGCTCGGGACGGATGCGCTCGGCTTCGAACAGCGGGGCGGCAGGCGTCGGGGCCGGCCGGCCGCCGTGCTCGTCGTCGAACTGCTCGACGAGCGGTTCGGGATCGAGCCCGACGGCGCGGGCGAGCATACGGATGTGCCCGCGGGCGTACACGTCGCCGCCGCAACGGGAGAAGTCGTCCTCCTCGATCGCGTGCACGATGGGGATGCGCACCCGGGTGGAGGTACTGACCTCGTCAACGGTGAGGCCTGCGCCGACACGCGCCTGCTGGAGCACGTGGCCGATCGAAGGCCGGTCGTCTTCGACTGAAGGCCGGTCGTCTTCGGGGGAGTTGCCGATGGACACGGGGGCGCCTTTCGAGCGTGTAACCACCTGCTGGAGGTTCAGTCTATGGGTGGTACGAAAGGGTGGGGCAACCGGGCGGTGGAGCTTTGTACGCCATCGGAATGGCCGGGCGGTCCCGGGGTCGGGACATCTGTACATCCCTCCCTCCAACTTGACGTACGACCAAGGGAAACGGTTGCCCGCAAAACCCTTACGAGTGAGTCTCTCCCCGGATCACGGCGAGCACTCCATCCAGTTCGTCCGGTTTCACGAGAACGTCGCGGGCCTTCGAGCCTTCGCTGGGGCCGACGATGTTCCGCGACTCCATGAGGTCCATCAGCCGTCCCGCCTTCGCGAAACCCACGCGCAGCTTGCGCTGCAGCATCGACGTGGAGCCGAACTGCGTGGAAACGACGAGCTCGGCGGCCTGGCAGAGCAGATCGAGATCGTCGCCGATGTCCTCGTCGATCTCCTTCTTCTGCTTCGTGCCGACGACGACGTCGTCCCGGAAGACCGGGGCCATCTGGTCCTTGCAGTGGCGGACGACCGCGGCGACCTCCTCCTCCGTCACGAAGGCGCCCTGCATACGGGTGGGCTTGTTGGCGCCCATGGGCAGGAAGAGGCCGTCGCCCTTGCCGATCAGCTTCTCCGCGCCCGGCTGGTCGAGGATGACCCGGCTGTCGGCGAGGGAGGAGGTGGCGAAGGCGAGCCGGGAGGGCACGTTCGCCTTGATCAGGCCGGTGACGACGTCGACCGACGGCCGCTGGGTGGCCAATACCAGATGGATGCCCGCCGCGCGCGCCAGCTGCGTGATGCGGACGATCGCGTCCTCGACGTCCCGCGGCGCGACCATCATGAGGTCGGCCAGCTCGTCCACGATGACGAGCAGGTAGGGATACGGCTGGAGCTCGCGCTCGCTGCCCTCCGGCGGCTTGACCTTGCCGTTGCGCACGGCCTGGTTGAAGTCGTCGATGTGGCGGAAGCCGTAGGCGGCGAGGTCGTCGTAGCGAAGGTCCATCTCACGCACGACCCACTGCAGGGCCTCCGCGGCCCGCTTCGGGTTCGTGATGATCGGCGTGATCAGGTGCGGAATGCCCTCGTAGGCGGTGAGCTCGACCCGCTTGGGGTCGACCAGCACCATCCGCACGTCCTCCGGCGTCGCTCTTATCATCACGGAAGTGATCAGGCAATTGATGCACGAGGACTTGCCGGAGCCCGTGGCGCCCGCGACCAGGACGTGCGGCATCTTCGCCAGGTTGGCCATCACATAGCCGCCCTCGACGTCCTTGCCGAGCGCGACGAGCATCGGGTGGTCGTCCTCCGCGGCGTCCGCGAGGCGCAGCACGTCGCCGAGGTTGACCATCTCGCGGTCGGTGTTCGGGATCTCGATGCCGACGGCGGACTTGCCGGGGATCGGCGAGATGATCCGCACGTCAGGGCTGGCGACCGCGTACGCGATGTTCTTGGTCAGGGCCGTGATCCGCTCGACCTTCACGGCGGGACCGAGCTCCACCTCGTACCGCGTGACCGTCGGACCCCGGGTGAAGCCGGTGACAGCCGCGTCGACCTTGAACTCCATGAACACGTTGGTCAGCGAAGCCACCACCGCGTCGTTCGCGGCGCTACGGGTCTTGCCAGGGCCACCTCGCTCGAGCAGGTCCAGCGACGGCAGCGAGTAGGTGATGTCGCCCGACAGCTGAAGCTGCTCGGCCCGCGGCGGCAGGGGCTGGGACTCGTCGGGCGCCGGCTTCGTCAGGTCTGGCACGGCTCCCTTCGCCCCGGGGGCCTTCTGCCCGCGGCCGGGTGTCTCGGGTTCGCGTGCGGTGGGGACCGGTGATGCGGCACGCTGCCGCTCTGCGGTGACGTCCCGGGTGAGGTCGGCGACGAGCGGCGAGGGCGGCATGCCGTTCAGTACGGCTCCGTCGAGCGCGGCGGCCGCGGCCGCGGCCACGTCCACCGCGTCCATCTCCCTGCCCAGAGCCGGCTGGGCCGACGGCCTCCGCGGCCGGCGGCGCCGGGAGAGGGCCTCCTCCTCCGCCGCGTCCGGGCCGGTTTCCGCGGCGGCGCCGCGGCCGGCCGAGCGGCCCGGGCGGGCGGGCAGAGCCTCGCGCCACTGCTCGTCGTACCGCTCGTCGTCCGTGTCGGCGTCGGGGCCGGGCAGCGGCTCGATGATGCCGAGCTTGGAGCCGAGCAGCCGCAGTCGCTGCGGGATGGCGTTGACGGGCGTGGCGGTGACCACGAGCAGCCCGAAGACGGTGAGCAGTACGAGCAGCGGCACCGCGAGCACCTCGCCCATGGCGAAGATCAGCGGTTTGGACACGGCCCAGCCGATCAGGCCGCCCGCGTCCTGGATGGCCTCGGTCCCCTCGCCCCGGCCGGGCGAGCCGCACGCCATGTGGACCTGGCCGAGTACACCGAGGACCAGCGCGGAAAGGCCGATGACGATACGGCCGTTGGCCTCCGGCCGTTCCGGGAAGAGGATCAGCCGCACGGCGATCGCGCCCAGCAGTATCGGCGCGAGCAGATCGAGCCTGCCGAAGGCGCCGGTGACGAGCATTTCGACGAGATCGCCGACGGGGCCGCGCAGATTCGACCAGGTACCCGCCGCGACGATCAGGGCCAGGCCGAGCAGCAGCAGTGCCAGCCCGTCCTTGCGGTGCGCCGGGTCGAGGCCCTTGGCTCCACGCCCTATGCCGCGGAACATCGCTCCGACGGCGTGCGCGATCCCCAGCCAGACGGCGCGCACCAGGCGGTACACACCGCCGGTGGGAGACGGGGCGGGCTTCGGCGCGGCCGCCTTCTTGGCCGCCGCCTTCTTCGCGGGCGCCTTTTTCGGGGGCACAGCCTTCTTGGCAGCGCTCTTCTTGGCGGGCGCTGCCTTCTTCGCGGCGCCGGTCGTACGGCCGGCGCGCGGCTTCGCGGTGCCCGCCGTGCCCTGGGAACCCTTGCCGGACGTACGTGAGGCCATGGTGGTGAGGTTACCGGTGTCGACCGCAGCGGACACGTGTGCCCACTGCTTCACCCGTTCGTGTCGTTGCTGATGATGCGTGGAACTGACGTGGCATCAAGCGCCGGTCAGGCGCCGTCGGGTGGGTGACACCCGGCGCCCGACCGGCGTCAGCTCTGCGAGGGAACGTTCGGTGAGCCGCCGCCCGTGCCGGGCTCCAAGGCGTCAAGAGCCCTGCGCAGTCCGGTGAGTTTGCGCTCGAGGTGGGCGGCCGTGGCCACGGCCGCCGCGTCCGCCGAGTCGTCGTCGAGCTGTTTGGAGAGCGCCTCCGCCTGCTCTTCGACGGCGGCGAGCCGCGCGGACAGTTCGGCGAGGAGACCCGCGGATTCCCGGCCGGCTCCCGTCTCCGCCTGGTTGCCGCCCTCGAGCTGGAGCCGCAGCAGCGCCGCCTGCTCCCGCAGTTGGCAGTTCTTCATGTAGAGCTCGACGAAGACGGAGACCTTCGCGCGCAGCACCCAGGGGTCGAACGGCTTGGAGATGTAGTCCACGGCGCCCGCGGCGTAGCCGCGGAAGGTGTGATGGGGGCCGTGGTTGATCGCGGTCAGGAAGATGATCGGAATGTCACGCGTCCGCTCCCGGCGCTTGATGTGCGCGGCGGTCTCGAATCCGTCCATTCCAGGCATCTGGACATCCAGCAGAATGACCGCGAAGTCGTCCGTCAGTAGCGCCTTGAGCGCTTCCTCCCCTGACGATGCCCGCACCAGCGTCTGATCGAGCGCTGAGAGAATGGCCTCCAACGCGAGCAGATTCTCCGGCCTGTCATCGACCAGGAGGATCTTGGCCTTCTGCACCATGCCCCGTCCTCCTCGCCCCGGCATGGGGTCTCCCCAGCTCGATGAGCCGGGGGACGCACCGGGCGCCGCCCCAGGGGACGACTCCCTTGCGCCGCCCGTCCTTGTGCCGGTCATCGTAGCCGCACCCCGCCCGTCGCCACACCCTGTCACCGTGATGTCACTGTGCACGTACCGCAAACGTGGGGGGAGACCGGATAGTTCCCCGGATACTCCCCTCTCACACGCCTCCGGCCAAAGTCGATCAGGGACTCGCACACAATCACACGACCTGCTGTCACTTCTCGCGCATCCACTGCTCCATCACCGACAGAAGGTGATCGGGATCCACCGGCTTGGTCACGTAGTCGGACGCTCCCGACTCGATGGCCTTCTCCCGGTCGCCCTTCATGGCCTTCGCCGTGAGCGCGATGATCGGCAGACCGGCGAACTGGGGCATCCGCCGGATCGCCGTGGTCGTCGCGTACCCGTCCATCTCCGGCATCATGATGTCCATCAGTACGACAGTCACATCGTCGTGCTGCTCAAGGACTTCGATGCCCTCCCGGCCGTTCTCCGCGTACAGCACCGACAGCCCGTGCTGCTCCAGAACGCTGGTGAGCGCGAAGACATTGCGGATGTCGTCGTCGACGATCAGGACCTTCTCGCCGTCGAAGGTGAACACCCGCCGCTGCTCCGGGCCCTCCTGCTCGCCGGTCGCCCACGGCTCCTGTCCGGGCGTCTCCCCCGGCTGCCCCGCGCTCCGCGACGGCTCCAGGGCCGCCTGGGCCTTGCGTCGCCGCCGCAGCAGGGCCGCGGGGCCGGTGGGAGCCGCCTGGGTCGGCTGCGGCCGCACCTGCGCCCCGCCGTCCTCCGCGACGCCCTCCTCGCCCGGACGGCTTCCGACACCGCCCGGTCCGAGCTGCGGGTAGCCCTGCGGCGGCAGTTCGCTCGGGTGGAGCGGCAGGTAGAGCGTGAACGTCGAACCGCGCCCCGGCTCGCTCGCCGCGTGGATCTCGCCGCCGAGCAGCCGCGCGATCTCCCGGCTGATCGACAGCCCGAGGCCCGTACCGCCGTACTTACGGCTGGTCGTCCCGTCGGCCTGCTTGAAGGCCTCGAAGATCACCCGCATCTTGCCGGCCGCGATCCCGATGCCCGTGTCGGTCACGGAGAAGGCGATCAGGTCCCCGTCCGGGTCGCGCAGCGATCCCGCCTCCAGCAACTGCTCGCGGATCGACTGCGGCACATCCGCACCGGCCGGCCTGATCACCAGCTCGACGGCACCGCTGTCGGTGAACTTCACCGCGTTCGACAGCAGGTTGCGCAGCACCTGCAGCAACCGCTGTTCGTCGGTGTGCAACGTCGCCGGCAGCTCCGGCGAGACACGGACGGAGAAGTCGAGTCCCTTCTCCGCCGTCAGCGGCCGGAACGTCGCCTCGACGTAGTCCACCAGCTGCACCAGCGCGATACGGGTCGGGCTCACGTCCATCTTGCCCGCCTCGACCTTGGACAGGTCGAGGATGTCGTTGATCAGCTGCAGCAGATCGGACCCGGCACCGTGGATCGTCTCCGCGAACTCCACCTGCTTCGGGGAGAGATTGCCCTCCGCGTTGTCCGCGAGCAGCTTGGCCAGGATCAGCAGGGAGTTGAGCGGCGTCCGCAGCTCGTGCGACATGTTCGCCAGGAACTCCGACTTGTAGCGCATGGAGACCGCGAGCTGTTCCGCCCGCTCCTCCAGCACCTGCCGGGCCTCCTCGATCTCGGTGTTCTTCACCTCGATGTCGCGGTTCTGCTGCGCCAGCAGCTCCGCCTTCTCCTCCAGCTCGGCGTTGGACGCCTGGAGCGCCTTCTGCCGGTTCTCCAGCTCGGCGGAGCGCTCACGCAGCTGCTCCGTCAGCTCCTGCGACTGCTTGAGCAGCACCTCGGTCTTCGTGTTGACGCTGATCGTGTTGACGCTCGTCGCGATCATCTCGGCGATCTGGTTCAGGAAGTCCCGCTGGATCTGCGTGAACGGCTGGAACGACGCCAGCTCGATGACTCCGAGGACCTTCCCCTCGAACAGCACCGGCAGCACGATCACATAGGCGGGCGACGCCTCACCCAGCCCCGAGGAGATCCGCAGGTAGCCCGGCGGAACGTTGACCTGGATGGTCCGCTTCTCCTCCGCCGCTGTCCCGATGAGGGTCTCCCCCGGCCGGAACGACGTCGGCATCAGACCGGCCGAGTATCCGTAACTGCCGCGCATGCACAGCTCGTACGACTCCCCGCCCCCGGTCTCCTGGCCGTTGCCCGCGGGCACGGCCAGGAAGAAGGCGCCGTGCTGCGCCGAGACGACCGGGGTGAGCTCGCTCATGATCAGCGACGCGACGTCGTCGAGGTCGCGCCGGCCCTGCATCAGACCGGAGATACGGGCCAGGTTGCCCTTGAGCCAGTCCTGCTCCTCGTTGGCGAGGGTGGTGTCGCGCAGGTTGGCGATCATCGTGTTGATGTTGTCCTGCAGCACCTGGATCTCGCCGGCGGCGTCCACATCGATCTTGAGGTTCAGATCGCCGCGGGTGACCGCGGTCGCGACGGCCGCGATGGCACGCACCTGACGGGTCAGGTTCCCGGCCATCTCGTTCACCGACTCGGTCAGGTCGCGCCAGGTGCCGTCGACGTCACGGACCCGGGCCTGACCGCCCAGCTGTCCGTCGGTGCCCACCTCGCGGGCGACCCTGGTGACCTCCTCCGCGAACGAGGACAGCTGGTCGACCATGGTGTTGATGGTGGTCTTCAGCTCGAGGATCTCACCCCGTGCATCGATGTCGATCTTGCGCGTCAGGTCGCCCTTGGCGATGGCGGTGGTGACGGTCGCGATCTGGCGCACCTGACCGGTCAGGTTGGACGCCATCGAGTTCACCGACTCGGTCAGGTCCTTCCAGGTGCCGGAGACCCCGGGCACCCGCGCCTGACCGCCGAGGCGGCCATCGGTGCCCACCTCACGGGCCACCCGGGTCACCTCGTCGGCGAACGACGACAGCGTGCGCACCATCGTGTTCACGGTGTCGGCGAGCTCCGCGACCTCGCCACGCGCCTCCACCGTGACCTTCTTCGTCAGGTCGCCGTTGGCGACCGCCGCGGAGACACGGGAGATGTTGCGCACCTGGCTGGTGAGGTTGTTGGCCATCAGGTTGACGTTGTCGCTGAGGTCCTTCCAGATGCCGGTCACACCGCGGACCCGCGCCTGGCCGCCCAGCACTCCCTCCGTACCCACCTCGCGGGCGACCCTGGTCACCTCGTCCGCGAAGTCGGACAGCTGGTCGACCATGGTGTTGACGGTGGTCACCAGCTCGAGGATCTCGCCCTTCGCGTCGACGGTGATCTTCTTCGACAGGTCGCCCTTGGCGACCGCCGTCGTCACCTCCGCGATGTTGCGCACCTGACTGGTGAGGTTGTTGGCCATGAAGTTGACGGACTGGGTGAGGTCCTTCCAGGTGCCGGAGACACCCTGTACCTCCGCCTGACCGCCGAGGATGCCCTCGGTGCCCACCTCGCGGGCGACCCTGGTGACCTGCTCCGCGAAGTTCGACAGCTGGTCGACCATCGTGTTGAGGGTGTTCTTCAGCTCGAGGATCTCGCCCCGCGCATCGACGTCGATCTTCTGCGACAGGTCACCGCGCGCCACCGCCGTGGCGACCTGCGCGATGTTGCGGACCTGCGCCGTGAGGTTTCCGGCCATGCCGTTCACGGAGTCGGTCAGGTCGCGCCACACGCCTGCCACGCCCGGCACCTGGGCCTGACCGCCGAGGCGGCCGTCCGTGCCCACCTCGCGGGCGACCCTGGTGACCTGCTCCGCGAAGGCGGAAAGCTGGTCGACCATGGTGTTGATGGTGTTCTTCAGCTCGAGGATCTCGCCCCGCGCGTCCACGTCGATCTTCTGAGACAGGTCACCGCGGGCCACCGCCGTCGTCACCTGAGCAATCTGGCGCACCTGCGACGTCAGATTGCCGGCCATGAAGTTGACGGAGTCCGTCAGCTCCTTCCAGGTCCCGCTGACGCCGTCCACCCGGGCCTGGCCGCCGAGGCGGCCCTCCGTACCCACGTCCCTGGCCATGCGCGTGACCTGGTCGGCGAAGGAGGACAGCTGCGCGACCATCGTGTTGACGGTGTTCTTCAGCTCCAGCATCTCGCCCGCGACATCCACGGTGACCTTCTGCGACAGGTCACCGTTGGCCACCGCGGTCGTCACCTGCGCGATGTCACGCACCTGACCGGTGAGGTTCCGGAACGCGGTGTTCACCGAATCGGTGAGGTCCTTCCACGTACCCGCCGCACCCGGCACCTCGGCCTGGCCGCCGAGGCGGCCCTCGACACCGACCTCGCGGGCGACCCGCGTCACCTCGGAACCGAAGGACTGCAGCTGGTCCACCATCGTGTTGACGGTGTTCTTCAGCTCCAGCATCTCGCCCGCGACATCCACGGTGACCTTCTGCGACAGGTCACCGTTGGCCACGGCCGTCGTCACCTGCGCGATGTCACGCACCTGTGTGGTCAGGTTCCGGAAGACGGTGTTCACCGAATCGGTGAGGTCCTTCCACGTACCCGCCGCACCCGGCACCTGCGCCTGACCACCGAGCAGGCCTTCCGCGCCGACCTCGCTGGCGACGCGCGTGACCTCGTCCGCGAACGTCCGCAGCGTCTCGGTCATCTGGTTGATGGTCTCCGCGAGCTGGGCCACCTCGCCCCGTGCGTTGACCGTGACCTTCTGCGACAGGTCACCGTTGGCGACGGCCGTCGTCACCTCCGCGATGCCGCGCACCTGCGAGGTGAGGTTTCCGGCCATCGTGTTCACCGAATCGGTGAGGTCCTTCCACACGCCGGCCACACCGGGAACGGTCGCCTGACCGCCCAGCTCGCCTTCGGTGCCCACTTCCCGGGCCACCCGGGTCACCTCGGAGGAGAAGGACGACAGCTGGTCGACCATCGTGTTGACGGTGTCCTTCAGCTGAAGCATCTCGCCGGCCACATGAACCGTGACCTTGCGGGACAGATCGCCCTTCGCGACGGCCGTCGTGACGAGAGCGATGTCACGCACCTGCGCGGTCAGCCGGTACGCCATGGTGTTGACCGAATCCGTGAGGTCCTTCCACGAACCGGACATACCGCGCACCTGAGCCTGGCCGCCGAGCTTGCCCTCCGTGCCCACCTCTAGCGCGACCCGCGTCACTTCGTCGGTAAACGCCGACAGCTGGTCGACCAGGCTGTTGACCGTGCGTGCGACCTTCAGGAACTCGCCGCGCAGCGGGCGCACCGCCGCTGCCCCGTCCTGACCGTCCGCGGCGGGCGAGCGCAGCTCCATACGCTGCTCGAGATCACCGTCAGCGACCGCGGAGAGCACCCGTCCGACCTCGGACACGGGCCGTGCCAGGTCGTCCACCAGCTCGTTCGCCGCGTCGACGGCCGCCGCCCAGGACCCCTCGCAGGCGCCCGTCTCCAGCCGCTCCGTGAGCTTTCCCTCACGGCCGACCATCCTGCGGACTCTCGCGATCTCACCCGTGAGGTGGAGATTCCGGTCGGCGACCTCGTTGAAGACAGCCGCGATCTCGGCCATCACACCGTCGCCGGACACCGTCAGACGGCGCCGGAAATTCCCGTCGCGCATCGTCACCAGCGCCGCCAGCAGCCTGTTCAGGGCCGCCGTATCGACTTCGGTTGTCCCATTGCTCCGGGACCGTCCGCCTTTCGCGCGCGTGTCCTTCGCCCGCGCCGTCACGCCAGACTCCACCGTGTCCCTCCCGCAGGGGTTGACCGTTACTGCCTGGGCCGTCTCAGGAAGCCTGCCCAGTGTTTCACCATGCCGGAACCAGGCGATAACAGTTCGGCAGCTTCGCATAGCGTCCCCACCCCCGCAGGGCGGAAACAGCGGCAACCGGCATCCGCTCGGACAGCGAAGGTAAGTAACCTGGCATCCGGCTGTCCAACCGCCCCGGTCCGCCCGGCGGGGGCGGTGTGGTGCTCGTTCCACCACCGGGCACCGGGAGGGGTAGGCCGATCATGGCAGAGCCGGGCGTCGAGACGCGTACGAGGAGTTCTGTGATCACCGCGCGGGCGGCCGCCAGCTTCGACCCTGTCGGGCGGTCCGTCGCGACCGCCCGTGCCTTCGTCCGCGACACCCTCCAGGGGTGGGGATATTCCGACGTGGTGGACGACGCGGTGGTGCTCACCAGCGAGCTCGTCACCAACGCCGTCGTCCATGCGGGAACTTCCGCGGACGTGCTGTGCCTGCGCTCCGAGGACGGCGTCCGCGTCGAGGTCGCGGACCGCTATCCCGAGCGGGAGGTCCCGATACAGGGCGCCGGCCGCGCCATCGCGAACCTCGACAGCGAGAACGGTCGCGGGCTGCTGCTGTGCGCGGCGCTCGCCTCCCGGTGGGGCGTCGAGTACACCCCCACCCACAAGACGGTGTGGTTCCAACTGGATCTGCCCCAGCGGCCCGTGGGCACCAGGTCGGCCGGCCCGGTGCTGCCCACCGCGATGCTTCCGGTGGCCGAGGAACGGGTACGGGTCGCCGTCGCCCAGATCGACCGAAGCGGCACGATCTCCGCCTGGAACGAGGACGCGGAGCGTCTCTTCGGTTATGCGGCGGACCAGGTCGTCGGCAAGCCGCTCACCGACCTGGCGGCCTGGCCGCAGACACCGGGCATCGGAACCGGCATCGCCGAAGCCCTTCGGATGTCCCGCTGGGAGGGCAGCTACGGAATTCGCGGCCTGGACGGCCGTGTCCTCCCGGTTTACGCCTCCCACCTGCGGGTACGAGACGCGGACGGCGAACCCTCCACGGTCTGCCTCCTGGTGCGCGACGACGAGCGTGCCGTGCTGCAGACCCCTCAGCGGACGCCGGACAGCGGCGCGGAGCACCGCAGCACGGACCCGTTCGAGGTCTTCATCGGCTCCCCCGCCCCCGACGATCTCGACGGCCTGCTCCAGCGCACCGTCGAACGGGCCAGGGACATGCTCGACGGCGACGCCGCGTTCCTGCTCCTCGCCACCGACGACGAGACGGAGCTCGAGGTACGGGCCACGACAGGCCTTCCCTCCGCCCGTCAGCGCTTCGCACGCGTCCCGGTGGAAGCGGGCGCGGGGCGTTACGGCTCCGCCCGCATGCCGGCGGTCCACGAGGACCTCACGGCTGTCCCCGGCGCCGTCCCGCTCCTCAACTCCACCGGCATGCGCTCGGTGGTCACCGTGCCGCTGAAGGTCGAGGGCCGGCTCACCGGTTCCCTCGGCGTGGCCGCCGAATCCGCGGGCCGCTACTCCAACGAGGAGGCCCTGCGGCTCCAGTTCGCCGCCGACCGGATCGCCCTGGCCGTCGAATCGGCCCGCCTCGGCGAACTGGAACGGCTACGCCGCGGCTCCCTTTCCTTCCTCGTCGAGGCCTCCGACCTGCTGGCCGGCACCCTCGACCGGGACCAGACGCTCGCCCTGATGGCGCAGATGACGGTCCCGACGCTCGCCACCTGGTGCGCGGTCTATACGATCGCCGACCAGTCGTCCGAGCCGTACCTCAGCTATGTGCTGCACGAGGACGAGGAACGCATCGACGGCCTCAAGGCACTCCTGTCGAAGATCGACCCCCCGGACCCCGTCCCGACTCCCGGCGCCCGCGTATGGAACGCACCCGCGGAGGCCGCCCAGCGCGCCGCACTGCTCGCCTCCAAGCGTGAACTGGGCCTCGGCTCCACCCCGCCCGTCTCCTCGGGAATCGGCACCACCCTCGCCACGGCGGCCGCGGTCGGAGGCGAGACCGTCGTCCTGCCGCTCGTGGCCCGTAACCGCGTGATCGGCATGCTGACCCTCGGCAAGCCCTCCGACGACCACTTCCGCCAGGAGATCCTGGAACTGGCAGAAGACCTTTCCCGCCGGGCGGCCCTGGCGCTCGACAACTCCCGGCTCTATTCGGAGCGCGTGGCGATCAGCCAGTCCCTGCAGCGCAGCCTGCTGCCGCCGGAGCTGCCACTGATCGAGGGCGTCGAGGTGGAGGTCATCTACCGCGCCGCGGGTGAGGGCAACGAGGTCGGCGGCGACTTCTACGACCTGTTCCCCATCCGGGACGGCGCGTACGGCTTCGCCATCGGCGACGTCTGCGGCACGGGCCCCGAGGCCGCGGCCGTCACGGGCCTGGCCCGCCACGCTCTGCGTCTGCTGGCCCGGGAGGGCTTCGGAGGCCCCGCGGTCCTGGAGCGGCTGAATGCGGCCATTCTCGACGAGGGCGCCCGTAGCCGGTTCCTGACGCTCCTCTACGGCGAATTGTGGCCGCAGGAGGACGGCAGCGCGATCCTCAAGGTCGTGTGCGCCGGCCACCCGCTGCCGCTACGGCTGCGCCAGGACGGCACCGTGGAGCCGGCGGCCGAACCGCAGCCGCTGCTCGGCGTGATGGAGGACCTGGAGCTGTACGAGCAGATGGTGACGCTCGATCCGGGCGACGTCCTGCTGTGTGTGACCGACGGCGTCACCGAACGCCGCGAGGGCACACGCATGCTGGGTGACGACGGCCTGAGCGACGTTCTGACGACCTGCACGGGGCTCACCGCCGGTGCGGTGGCGGCCCGGGTGCTGAGGGCCGTGGAGCGCTTCGCGGCGGAACCGGCGTCGGACGACATGGCCATCCTTGCGATGCGAGTCCCGGAGCCCCACAACACCTGACGGCAGCTGAGGGCGCTGACCGCGTCAGCGAATGGGCACACGAAGAAGGCCCCCGCCTTTCGGCGGGGGCCTTTCTTTGTCCGGAGCCCCCAAACGGAATCGAACCGTTGACCTTCTCCTTACCATGGAGACGCTCTACCGACTGAGCTATAGGGGCCTGTTGCCCTGCGGCAACGGGATAAAGCATACCCTGCATCAGGGGATGCTCATAACCACCGGCCGAGGCAATCCGGGCCGCCCGTTTCCGACCATACTGGTGCCGGCCTGTGCAGTGGCCCCCTGAACGCAGGAAAGCCCCGCACCAGAGGTGCGGGGCTTTCCCACAATGATTGTTCGGCGGCGTCCTACTCTCC